>NZ_JBHWZP010000294.1:0-11470 GCF_042728395.1 Streptomyces sp. NPDC060205 | reverse complement strand
CCTTCGGCACCCTCATGATGTGCAACACCGCCGCCACGCAGGTCAGCGTGGACGCGGGCGCCGATCCGACCACTCGCGTTCTACGAGGTCCGGCGCCCCGGCGGTCACCTGCCGGGCCCCAACCCGCCCGCCCCAGGCGTGTTCCCAGACACGTACGGCAGGATGTGCGGCATGCCCAGTGCAGAAACGACGCGCGCGAGCGTGCACGAGCCAGATCCGGTGCCGCCGACCAAGGAGGACCCGGTCGCGGCGGCCGGCAGTGAACTGTTCGGCGGTCCCCTCGGACGGCGGGCGCTGACGGGCACGTCCTGGTGGACTCCCGTACGGGTCGTCGCTCTCGTCGCGATCGGCATGTTCGCCCTCGGCATGGTGCAGAAACTGCCCTGCTACGACGGTGCCTGGTTCTTCGGGGCCAGTTCCCAGTACACGCACGCCTGCTATTCGGACATTCCGCACCTCTACCAGGGGCGTGGCTTCGCCGACGGGCTCGTGCCGTACTTCGACAAGCTCGAAGGCGACATGGAGTACCTCGAATACCCGGTCCTCACCGGCGTGTTCATGGAGGTCGCCGCCTGGCTCACGCCGGGCAGCGGAAGCATCCAGGACCAGGAGCAGGTCTACTGGATGGTCAACGCCGGGATGCTGATGGCCTGCACGGCCGTCATCGCCGTCTGTGTGACCCGCACCCACCGGCGGCGGCCCTGGGACGGTCTGCTGGTCGCTCTGGCGCCCGCCTTCGCGTTGACCGCCACCATCAACTGGGACCTCCTGGCGGTCGCTCTGACGGCCGCGGCGATGCTGATGTGGTCCCGGAGCCGTCCGCTGGCCTTCGGGGTCCTCCTGGGGCTCGCCACGGCCGCCAAGCTCTATCCCGTGCTGCTGCTGGGGCCGCTGCTCGTGCTGTGCTGGCGTGCGGGCCGGTGGCGTGCGTTCGGCACCGGCCTGCTCGGCGCCGCGGGCGCCTGGCTGGTCGTGAACCTGCCGGTGATGCTCCTGGCGCCCGAGGGCTGGTCGAAGTTCTACACGTTCAGCCAGGAACGCGGCGTCGACTTCGGCTCCTTCTGGCTGATCCTCTCCCAGCGCGGCGACACGGCGCTCGACACGGACACCGTCAACACGTGGGCTTCGGTACTGATGCTGCTGTCCTGCGCGGGCGTCGCGGCGCTCACGCTGGCCGCTCCGCGCCGGCCCCGCTTCGCCCAGCTGGCGTTCCTGATCGTCGCGGCCTTCATCCTCACCAACAAGGTCTATTCGCCGCAGTACGTACTGTGGCTGGTTCCCCTCGCGGTGCTGGCCCGCCCGAAGTGGCGGGACTTCCTGATCTGGCAGGCGTGCGAGGTCGCGTACTTCCTCGGGATCTGGATGTACCTCGCCTACACGACCAGCGGCGACGCCCACAAGGGACTGCCCCAGGAGGGCTACCAGCTGGCCATCGCCGTCCACCTCCTGGGGACGCTGTACCTGTGCGCCGTGATCGTGCGCGACATCCTCATGCCCGAGAGGGACGTGGTGCGCCGCTCCGGAGAGGACGATCCGTCGGGCGGTGTGCTGGACGGCGCCCCGGACGTCTTCGTCGTGGGCCCCGCGGCCCGTCCGCCCCGGCACGCGGCGCACCTCGACGGCCCGTACGTGGAGTGGGGCGCCCGCGAGGGCGCGGGCGGAAGGGAACCGGGTTCGCTCTGAGCGAACAGGATCAAGGGCAGGCACACGAAAGGCCGTACACGGAGTCCGTGTACGGCCTTTCGCCGGTGTGCGGGTCCGGCGCGGGGCGCCGTGCCGTCAGCGCTCGACGACGCGGTCGAACTGCGTGGTGGTGTGCCGCAGATGGGCCACCAGTTCCTCGCCGACCTTCGGCTCGGGCGCGTCCGAGGGCACGAAGAGGATCGAGACCTGCATGTGCGGGGGCTCCGCGAACCAGCGCTGCTTGCCGCCCCAGACGAACGGCGAGAGGTTCCGGTTGACCGTGGCGAGGCCGGCCCGGGCGACGCCCTTGGCGCGCGGCATGACGCCGTGCAGGGCCTTGGGGGCCTCCAGGCCCACCCCGTGCGACGTACCGCCCGCCACGACGACCAACCAGCCGTCCGAGGCGACCTTCTGCTGCCGGTAGCCGAAACGGTCGCCCTTGGCGACGGGAGAGACGTCCAGGACGGCTCCGCGGTACTCGGTCGCGTCGTGGTCCCCCAGCCACAGCCGCGTGCCGATACGGGCCCGGAAGCGGGTCTGCGGGAACTGCTGCTGCAGCCGGGCGAGCTCGTCGGCCTTGAGGTGGCTGACGAACATCGTGTGCAGCGGCAGCCGTGCCGCGCGCAGCCGGTCCATCCAGCCGATGACCTCCTCGACGGCGTCCGAGCCGTCGGTACGGTCCAGGGGCAGGTGGATGGCGAAGCCCTCCAGGCGCACGTTCTCTATGGCGGCGTGCAGCTGGGGCAGATCCCGCTCGCTCACCCCGTGCCGCTTCATGGAGGACATGACCTCGATGACGACACGGGCGCCCACGAGGCCGTAGACCCCGTCGACGGAGGAGACGGACCGGATGACACGGTCGGGCAGCGGTACGGGCTCCTCGCCCCGCCTGAACGGCGTCAGCACCAGAAGGTCGCCGCCGAACCAGTCCTTGATCCGCGCCGCCTCGTAGGTCGTGCCGACGGCCAGGACGTCCGAGCCCAGGCGGGTGGCCTCGTCGGCGAGCCGCTCATGGCCGAAGCCGTAGCCGTTGCCCTTGCAGACGGGGACGAGTCCCGGGAACTGCTCGGACACGTGCTTGTGGTGCGCCCGCCAGCGTGCGGTGTCGACGTAGAGCGTGAGCGCCATGGCCGGACCTGGAACCTTTCTCGTGGCAGCGGTGTATCAGAGATGTGAAGACGAATTGTGGTGCGTCAGCGGCGCGACATGTAGATGTCGAGCGCCTTGTGGAGCAGTTTGTTGAGCGGGAAGTCCCACTCCCCGAGGTATTCGGCGGCCTGCCCGCCCGTACCCACTTTGAACTGGATGAGGCCGAAGAGGTGATCGGTCTCGTCCAGCGAGTCGGAGATGCCCCGCAGGTCGTAGACGGTGGCGCCGAGCGCGTAGGAGTCGCGCAGCATCCGCCACTGCATCGCGTTCGAGGGCCGGACCTCCCGGCCGATGTTGTCGGAGGCGCCGTAGGAGTACCAGACGTGCCCGCCGACGACCAGCATCGTCGCGGCGGAGAGGTTCACACCCTCGTGCCGGGCGAAGTACAGCCGCATGCGGTTGGGGTCCTCGGTGTTGAGGGCCGTCCACATGCGCTGGAAGTACGAGAGCGGTCGGGGGCGGAAGTGATCGCGCAGCGCCGTGATCTCGTAGAGGCGCTGCCACTCCTCCAGGTCCTGGTAGCCGCCCTGGACGACCTCGACGCCGGCCTTCTCGGCCTTCTTGATGTTGCGCCGCCAGAGCTGGTTGAAGCCCTTGTGGACGTCTTCCAGCGAGCGGTTGGCCAGCGGCACCTGGTAGACGTAGCGCGGCTGTACGTCGCCGAAGCCCGCCCCTCCGTCCTCGCCCTGCTGCCAGCCCATGCGGCGGAGTTTGTCGGCGACCTCGAAGGCGCGCGGCTCGATGAAGTCGGCCTCGATGTCGCGCAGGCGCTTCACGTCCGGGTCCTGGATGCCCCTCTTGATGGAAGTGGCCTCCCAGCGCCGGATGATCACCGGCGGGCCCATCTTCACGGAGAAGGCGCCCTGCTGCTTGAGGTGCGCGAGCATCGGATCCAGCCACTCGGTCAGATTCGGCGCGAACCAGTTGATGACCGGGCCCTCGGGCAGATAGGCGAGATAGCGCTTGATCTTGGGCAGCTGGCGGTACAGCACCAGGCCCGCACCGACGATCTCGCCGGACCTGTCGTCGAACCATCCGAGGCTCTCGGAGCGCCACTCCGCCTTGACATCTGCCCAGGCGGGGACCTGCATGTGGCTGGCCGCGGGCAGGCTCTGGATGTACGCCAGATGCTGCTCGCGGCTGATGGTCCTCAGGGTCAGGCTCATTCGGGGCGCTCCTCGGCTGGTGTGTCCCCATGGGTACAGGGGCTCCGGCTCTCGCGCCGAAGCCTACTGCGCCCTGCGAGCGCCCCGTCTGGCCGTATGCGTCCCGGGCCCCGGCCGGTGTGCGGCCGGGGCCCCTGGAGACGTGCTCGGAGCCGCCGTCAGCCGATGACGCCGCCGAAGAGGCCGCCGTGCGCCATGCCGAGGAGGAAGCCGACGGCGGAGGCACCCAGACCGACGATCAGTGCGAACCGTTCCCGCGTGGTCTCGGAGACGAACTGTCCGTACGCGCCGGTAACGATGCCGATCAGCCCCGCCCATGAACTGAGCAGATGGAGGCTGTGGAACATCGCGGAGACGAAGGCCGTGACGCCGAGGATCACCGTCACGGCGACCAGCGTGTGCTGGAGCGGATGGGGCTTGTGGTCGGTGGCGAAGAGAGAGCCGGCGGTGTTGGGTCGCAATGTCTGTGCCATCTGGCACCTCCTGCGGAAGGTGGCGCATCGTAGCGCCATACACACCCGATGGGTACAGACTGACGCTCACCGGGCCCTGATTTCAACCGGAAGCCGGTGAGCGGGTAGTCTGTAGCGTCTGCACCGGTGTCTGCCCAGGCCACGGCACGGTCCCTCGCTCAGTTCGCTGATCGGCGGTCCGATTGTCAGTGGCTGCCGATACCGTTGCGAACGCATCACAACCCTCCTGCCACGGAACGACCGTGGCCGCTGAGTCCAAAGGAGGTGGGTTACACATGCGTCACTACGAAGTCATGGTCATCCTCGACCCCGATCTCGAAGAGCGTGCTGTCTCGCCGCTGATCGAGAACTTCCTCTCCGTCGTCCGTGAGGCGAACGGAAAGGTCGAGAAGGTCGACACCTGGGGCCGTCGTCGTCTCGCGTACGAGATCAAGAAGAAGCCCGAGGGCATCTACTCGGTCATCGACCTGCAGGCCGAGCCTGCGGTCGTCAAGGAGCTCGACCGCCAGATGAACCTGAACGAGTCGGTCCTCCGGACCAAGGTCCTCCGTCCCGAGACCCACTGAGCTTTCCAGCTCAGCTGAACTCGGGCATCGAGTAGCAGCACCAAGCAGCCAGCAGCAAACCCGCCGAGAGGTTCCCCCATGGCAGGCGAGACCGTCATCACGGTCGTCGGCAATCTTGTCGACGACCCCGAGCTGCGCTTCACCCCGTCCGGTGCGGCGGTCGCGAAGTTCCGTGTCGCGTCCACTCCCCGCACCTTCGACCGGCAGACCAACGAGTGGAAGGACGGCGAAAGCCTGTTCCTGACCTGCTCGGTCTGGCGTCAGGCGGCGGAGAACGTCGCGGAGTCGCTCCAGCGAGGCATGCGCGTCATCGTGCAGGGCCGGCTGAAGCAGCGGTCCTACGAGGACCGTGAGGGCGTCAAGCGCACGGTCTACGAGCTGGACGTCGAGGAAGTCGGCGCCAGCCTGAAGACCGCCACGGCCAAGGTCACCAAGACCACCGGCCGAGGTGGCCAGGGCGGTTACAGCGGCGGCGGCGGTGGCGGCGGCCAGCAGGGCGGCAACTGGGGCGGAGGCTCCGGCGGCGGTCAGCAGCAGGGCGGCGGCGGTGCTCCCGCCGACGATCCCTGGGCGACCAGCGCTCCTGCGGGCGGCGGCAACCAGGGTGGCGGCGGCGGTGGCTGGGGTGGAAACTCCGGCGGCTCCGGCGGTTCCGGTGGCGGCTACTCGGACGAGCCCCCCTTTTAGGCCCAGGGCCGAAGAGGGTGGGCCGTACCCACACTTCTTGATCAAACAGGAGAGACACACATGGCGAAGCCGCCTGTGCGCAAGCCTAAGAAGAAGGTCTGCGCATTCTGCAAGGACAAGGTCACGTACGTGGACTACAAGGACACGAACATGCTGCGGAAGTTCATTTCCGACCGCGGCAAGATCCGTGCCCGTCGCGTGACCGGCAACTGCACTCAGCACCAGCGTGACGTCGCCACGGCCGTGAAGAACAGCCGTGAGATGGCGCTGCTGCCCTACACCTCCACCGCGCGATAAGGGAAGGGTGACCGAAACATGAAGATCATCCTCACCCACGAGGTCTCCGGCCTCGGTGCCGCGGGCGACGTCGTCGACGTCAAGGACGGCTACGCTCGCAACTACCTGATCCCGCGGAGCTTTGCCATCCGCTGGACCAAGGGCGGCGAGAAGGACGTCGAGCAGATCCGTCGTGCTCGCAAGATCCACGAGATCGCGACGATCGAGCAGGCCAACGAGATCAAGGCGCGCCTTGAGGGCGTCAAGGTCCGCCTGGCCGTCCGCTCCGGCGACGCCGGCCGTCTCTTCGGTTCCGTCACCCCGGCCGACGTCGCTTCGGCGATCAAGGCTTCCGGTGGCCCCGAGGTCGACAAGCGCCGCATCGAGCTGGGCTCGCCGATCAAGACGCTGGGCGCTCACGAGACGTCCGTGCGTCTGCACCCCGAGGTGGCCGCCAAGGTCAGCATCGAGGTTGTCGCAGCCTGACCGCTGCGCTCAGCAGAGCTGAAAGAAGGGCCGCACCCCGCGTGGGAGCGGCCCTTCTTGCTGTTCTGTCGTGCTGTTTCTGTCGTGGTGCTCCAGGCCGCCCCTGCTCCTGGCTGACCGGTGCCATGTTTCACGTGAAACGGAAGTGTCCTGGTTTCACGTGAAACAACCCCGCCCGTTTCACGTGAAACAGTCAGCGCGTAGCGCCCGTGACGATCCAGCGGCCCGAGCGGGTGCGCAGCCACAGGGTCAGCATGCGCACGGTCATCATGAGGGTCATCGCCGCCCAGACAGCGGTGAGACCGCCACCGAGGGTGGGAATGAGCAGGGCCACCGGAGCGAAGACCGCCAGCACGAGCACCATGGCTCGCGCCAGGTACGGGCCGTCCCCCGCGCCCATCAGTACGCCGTCCAGGACGAAGACGATGCCGCAGATCGGCTGGGAGAGCGCCACCATGAGCAGTGCGGGCAGCGCGATGTCATGGACGGCTGTGTCACTGGTGAACAGGGGAAGGAAGAGGGGGCGGCAGACGATCACCAGGCCGCCGAGTACGACTCCGACGGCGATGCCCCACTCCACCATGCGTCGGCAGGCTTCGCGGGCTCCTTGGGTGTCACCCGCGCCGAGGTAGCGCCCGATGATGGCTTGCCCCGCGATGGCGATGGCGTCGAGCGCGAAGGCGAGCAGGGTCCACAGGGACAGGATGATCTGGTGGGCCGCGATGTCGGCGTCCCCGAGGCGTGCGGCGACGGCTGTGGCGATCATCAGCACGGCTCGCAGGGAGAGGGTGCGGACCAGCAGCGGTACACCTGCCTGGGCGCAGGCGCGTATCCCGGCGGCGTCGGGCCGCAGGGAGGCGCCGTGCTTACGCGCACCACGGACCACGACGAAAAGATAGGCGGCGGCCATGCCGAACTGGGCGATGACGGTGCCCCAGGCGGATCCGGCGATGCCGAGGTCCGCGCCGTACACGAGACCCGCGTTCAGGGCCGCGTTGGCGACGAAGCCGGCGATGGCGACATAGAGCGGTGTCCGTGTGTTCTGCAGACCCCGCAGTACACCGGTGGCGGCGAGGACGACGAGCATCGCGGGGATGCCGAGCGCCGAGATACGCAGATACGTGATGGCGTAGGGCGCCGCGGTGTCCGAGGTTCCGAAGAGATCCACCAGCGCGGGTGCGGTGGGCAGGAAGACGGCGATGACGGCGATACCGAGCAGCAGGGCGAGCCAGATACCGTCCATCCCCTGGCGGATGGCGGCCTGGAGGTCGCCCGCCCCGACGCGTCGGGCGACAGCGGCCGTGGTGGCGTAAGCGAGAAAGACGAAGATGCTCACGGCTGTGCTGAGGAGAGCTGAGGCGACTCCGAGGCCGGCGAGTTGGGCGGTGCCGAGATGGCCGACGATGGCGGTGTCGGCCATGAGGAAAAGAGGCTCGGCGATGAGTGCGCCGAAGGCCGGAACGGCCAGCGCGACGATCTCTCGGTCGTGCCGTCGCCGGGTGGCCTTGGGGGCCGCTGGAGCCTGTGTCATGCACATCAATCTAATCTTCCACAGGTAAGAGATGCAACTATCTAGCGACCCTTACTGGCAAACTCGTGCGACGGACCACGGCGCGCCATTCGCATCGATCTTGGCCCGAGTCGGAAAGTTTTTCTTCTGCACAGCCGGTGGACGGGATAGTTGCAGGTCAGGGCCGGTGTGGAAAACAGGCTGAGTGCTTGTTCACAGGGCTGTCCACCGGGTCGTGCACAGGTTTGGTGGAGTTCTCCACAGCATCGGGGCCGTCGTCCACATGGCCTGTGGATAACCAGATTGGCTGACGGTGCCCGCGGGCCTACCGTGGTGCGGCACCCTCTCCCTCCTCCGTTCGCGGAAACCTCGCAAAACCGACGCGTCAGAACCGGAGTTGGGCGTCTCATTTGTCAGTGTCGTGCCGTAGGAATAAAGGGCACGGCGAGGTCCGCTCGGCGGACGGGAGGAGGTGGCCCGGTGAGTATTTCCGAGCCCTTGGACGACCCGTGGGCCGACAGCGGTCCCAGTGACCGTCTGCCCGCCTCCCGACAGCGCCGCGACGGTGGCGGCCGGGGCCGGGAGGACCAGCACGACCGCGGTGCGGACAGCGGTGGCTGGGACGGCGGGGGTTCGTCCTTCGAGCGGGTGCCGCCACAGGACGTGGACGCGGAGCAGTCCGTCCTCGGCGGCATGCTGCTCTCGAAGGACGCCATCGCCGACGTGGTCGAGGTGCTCAAGGGCCACGACTTCTACCGGCCGGCGCACGAGACCGTCTACGGCGCGATCCTCGACCTCTATGCCAAGGGCGAGCCGGCCGACCCGATCACGGTCGCCGCCGAACTCACCAAGCGCGGCGAGATCACCAAGGTCGGCGGCGCGTCGTATCTGCACACCCTGGTCCAGACGGTCCCGACGGCGGCCAACGCCGAGTACTACGCGGAGATCGTCCACGAGCGGGCTGTCCTGCGCCGCCTGGTCGAAGCCGGTACGCGCATCACGCAGATGGGTTACGCGGCCGACGGCGACGTGGACGAGATCGTCAACAGCGCCCAGGCCGAGATCTACGCGGTCACCGAGCAGCGCACGACCGAGGACTATCTGCCGCTCGGCGACATCATGGAGGGCGCGCTCGACGAGATCGAGGCGATCGGTTCGCGCTCGGGGGAGATGACCGGTGTGCCGACCGGCTTCACCGACCTCGACCAGCTGACGAACGGTCTGCACCCCGGTCAGATGATCATCATCGCGGCCCGTCCCGCGATGGGTAAGTCGACGCTGGCCCTGGACTTCGCCCGAGCCTGCTCGATCAAGCACAACATGCCGAGCGTGATCTTCTCGCTCGAAATGGGCCGCAACGAGATCGCCATGCGTCTGCTGTCGGCCGAGGCGCGTGTGGCCCTGCACCACATGAGGTCCGGCACGATGACCGACGAGGACTGGACCCGGCTCGCCCGCCGGATGCCGGACGTCTCGGCCGCTCCCCTCTACATCGACGACTCCCCGAACCTGTCGATGATGGAGATCCGGGCCAAGTGCCGCCGCCTCAAGCAGCGCGCCGACCTGAAGCTCGTCATCATCGACTATCTGCAGCTGATGCAGTCGGGCGGCAAGGGGCGCTCCGAGAGCAGGCAGCAGGAAGTCTCGGACATGTCGCGAAACCTGAAGCTGCTGGCCAAGGAGCTGGAGCTGCCCGTCATCGCGCTGTCCCAGCTGAACCGTGGTCCCGAGCAGCGCACCGACAAGAAGCCGATGGTCTCCGACCTCCGTGAATCCGGCTCCATCGAGCAGGACGCGGACATGGTGATCCTGCTGCACCGCGAGGACGCCTACGAGAAGGAGTCACCGCGCGCGGGCGAGGCGGACATCATCGTGGGCAAGCACCGTAACGGCCCGACGGCCACCATCACGGTCGCCTTCCAGGGCCACTACTCCCGCTTCGTGGACATGGCACAGACCTGATCTCACCTCAGGAGCCGCCGAGCCGGGGCCGAATGCGCTCGACGCGGGGCGCCGGGGCAGGTGGACTGGGGCCATGACGACGACTTCCGCCGAAGAACTGCTGCCCGCCACGCGCCGGACCCTGCTGCACAGAATCGCCACCGCTCAGGCCGAGGGGCGTGCGCCGTCGTTGGTCGCGGCGGTGGTGCGGGGCGGGGAGACGGTCTGGCACGGGTCCCGTACCTCGGTGGACGGTCATGGACCCGACGAGAACGTGCAGTACCGCATCGGCTCGATCACCAAGACCTTCACGGCCGTCCTGATTCTGCGGCTGCGGGACGAGGGCCTGCTCGACCTCGGTGATCCGCTGGAGAAGCATCTCCCGGGCACCGGCGCGGGGGAGGCGACGATCGCCGAACTCCTCGCGCACACCGCCGGGTTGGCTGCTGAGTCGCCCGGTCCCTGGTGGGAGCGCACTCCCGGTTCGCTGCGTCCCGAGCTCGCCGACGTCCTGGGCGAGCAGCCGCACCGGCATCCGGTCGGCCGGCGGTTCCACTACTCGAACCCCGGTTACACCCTGCTGGGCGCGTTGATCGAGGAGTTGCGGGGCGCCCCCTGGGAGCAGGTCCTGCGCAGGGAGGTGCTCGAACCGCTGGGACTGCACCGGACGAGCGGACAGCCGCAGGCGCCTCATGCGGGCGGCTGGGCCGTGCACCCCTGGGCCGACGTCATGCTTCCCGAGCCGGTCGAGGACCTGGGGCTGATGGCACCGGCCGGTCAGCTCTGGTCGACCAGTGGCGATCTGGTGCGCTTCGCGGTCTTCCTCGCGCGGGGCGACGACCGGGTGCTCAGCGCGGAGTCCGTACGGGAGATGCGGACGCCCGCCGCGCCCGCCGAACCGGAGGAGGTGGCGGCCGGTGCCGCGTACGGCCTCGGTATGCAGGTTCAGCATCGGAACGGCCGGACCCTGGTGGGGCATGGCGGTTCCCTCCCGGGCTTTGTCGCCGGGCTCATGATCAGCGTCGAGGACGACCTCGCCGCCGTCGTGCTCGCGAACTGCACCTCGGGTCCGCCGGTGGCGACGGTCGCCGCCGACCTCGTGCGTATCGTCGCGGAGGCCGAGCCTCGGATCCCCGAGCCCTGGCGCCCACTGCCCGAAGTCGACCGTTTTGTACTGGAGTTGGCCGGGCCTTGGTACTGGGGGACGCATGCCTTCGCGCTGCGTCTCACGTCCGACGGGGGTGTGACGCTCGGGCCCCTGGCGGGCGCTGGCCGGCGCTCGCGTTTCCGTGCCGAGGGCGACGGGACCTGGACCGGGCGCGACGGCTATTACGCCGGTGAGCTTCTACGGGCCGTTGAGGGGCCTGACGGGTCGGTGACCCACCTGGACCTCGGCTCGTTCGTGTTCACGCGTCAGCCGTACGGTGAGGGCGCTCCGGTCCCGGGTGGAGTGGACCCCGAGGGGTGGCGCGGGATCGAGTAGCCGCCTCTGGCTGCGGTGACGGCTGTGGCATGGCGAGGGGCGTCCTGTTT
>NZ_JBHWZP010000293.1:0-11597 GCF_042728395.1 Streptomyces sp. NPDC060205 | reverse complement strand
GGCAATTGCCTGCGGGGGATTTGTTTGCGTATATTGAATGGTTCGCGACTTACGTAAAAAGAGTCACGGAGAAGTTCACTGTGCACAGCATATCCGGCCGGGAGCGGAATTGTCAAACAGCACCTCGAACACGACCAATGGATTGCCGGACGACGAATTGCGCCGCGAGCAGGAATTCATCGACGGCCTGTACGCGCGCGTCGACGCGCTGCGCGGCGGCACGGAGGCCTCGGTGGCGGACGCCCTCGCGCAGGGCAACACCCCCATGCAGGCCCGCCTCGAACGGGACGTCCTCGTCGCCGAGCGCTCCGGCCTGCTCGCCGCGCTGAACGCGGTCGACGGCTCACTCTGCTTCGGCCGCATCGACCTCACCGACCCCTCCGGCCCCTCCGATTCCGGTCCCACCCACCACATCGGCCGTATCGGCATCCGCGCCGACGACACCGAGCACACCCCGATCCTGATCGACTGGCGGGCCCCGGTCGCCCGCCCCTTCTACCTCGCCACCGGCCACACCCCCATGGGCCTGCGCCGCCGCCGGCACATCACCACCGAGGGCCGTACCGTCACCGCCCTGCACGACGAGATCCTCGACCTCGGGGACCGGCGGCGCACCGGACACGAGGACCCCACCGGCGACGCCGTGCTGCTCTCCGCGCTCAACTCCGCGCGCACCGGCCGCATGAGCGACATCGTGCAGACCATCCAGGCCGAGCAGGACCGCATCATCCGCGCCCCGCACCGCGGCATCCTGGTCGTGGAGGGCGGCCCCGGCACCGGCAAGACGGCCGTCGCGCTGCACCGGGCGGCGTACCTCCTCTACGAACACCGGGAACTGCTCGCCAAGCGGGCCGTCCTCATCGTCGGCCCGAACCCCGCCTTCCTCGGCTACATCGGCGAGGTGCTGCCCTCGCTCGGCGAGACGGGCGTCCTGCTGGCCACCGTCGGCGAGCTGTTCCCCGGCGTACGGGCGACCGCCTCCGACACCCCCGAGGCCGCCGCCGTGAAGGGCCGCGCCGACATGGCCGACGTCCTCGCCGCCGTCGTACGCGACCGGCAGGCGCTGCCCGACCCGGTGATCGCCATCGAGCACGACCGGGACATCCTGATGCTCGACGCCGGTCTCGTGGGCGTCGCCCGCGACCGCACCCGCGCGGCGCGGCTGCCGCACAACGTGGCCCGCGAACACTTCGAGGGCCACATCTTCAACACCCTCACCGACATGGTCGCCGAACGGATCGGCACGGACCCCTTCGACGGCACGAATCTGCTCGACCCCAGCGACATCACGCAGATCCGCGACGACCTCGCCGAGAACCCCGAGGTCTGGGCCGCCATCGACCAGTTGTGGCCGCGCGTCACCCCGCGGCGCCTCGTCGCGGACTTCCTCGCCGAGCCCGACGCGTACCTCACCGTGGCGGACGCGGAAGCGGTACGCCGTCCGGTCACGCGGGCCTGGACGACGTCCGACGTGCCCCTCCTCGACGAGGCCGCCGAACTCCTCGGCGAGGACGACCGGATGACCCGCGCCGCCGCCGAGCAGGAACGGGACCGGCAGGTCGCCTACGCACAGGGCGTCCTCGACGTCTCCTACGCGTCCAGGACGTACGAGTTCGAGGACATCGACGCCGAGGACGCGGAGGTCCTGTCGGCGCACGACATCATCGACGCCGAACGGATGGCCGAACGCCACGAGGAGGACGACCACCGCAGTGCCGCCGAACGGGCCGCGGCCGACCGGACCTGGGCGTTCGGGCACATCATCGTCGACGAGGCGCAGGAGCTGTCGCCGATGGCCTGGCGGCTGCTGATGCGGCGCAGTCCGACACGGTCGATGACGCTGGTCGGGGACCCGGTGCAGACGGCCGAGGCGGCGGGGGTCGGCTCCTGGTCGGACATCCTCCACCCCTATGTCGAGGACCGCTGGGAGCACACCCGCCTCGCGGTCAACTACCGCACGCCGTCCGAGATCATGGACGTCGCGGCGGCGCTCCTCCGCGCGGAGCACACGGACTTCGAGCCGCCGAGCTCCGTACGGTCCACGGGGGTGCGGCCCGTCGTGCGCTCGGGCGCAGACCTGCCCGGGGCGGTGGAGAAGGCCGTCGCCGAACTCGCCCCGGCCGAGGGACGGCTGGCGGTGATCGCGCCGCGCGACCTGCACGGGGAGCTGGCGGCCCGGCTGGACGGGGTGGTGGCGGGGCAGGACCCGGACCTGACCCGACCGGTGGCGTTGCTCGATCCCCGGCAGGCGAAGGGGCTGGAGTTCGACGCGGTGGTGGTGGTCGAGCCGGGTCGTTTCGGCACGAGCGACCTGTACGTGGCCCTGACCCGGGCCACGCAGTCACTGGGCATCGTGCACGCGGCTCCCCTGCCGGAGGCGCTGGCCGAGGCGCTGGCGGGTGAGGTCCGACCCGCATGCCAGGTACGTGGGAAGAGGCGCTCTCCAGGTGAGGAGGCGCAGGACTCATGAACGGCCGAGGCCGACGAGGTGTCCGTCCGTGATCCGGCCGGTGCCGGGTACGAGGCGGTCGGCACGCGGGTCGCCCCCGCCGGCCGGGCGGACGGACGCGTCGCGGTAGGCCTGCCGGCCCTCGTACTCGTCCGCCACCGGTACGGCGCGGAGGCCGGACAGGACCAGCAGGGCCACGGCGACCAGGGCGTGCGGCGACCGGGCGAGCCAGGGATTCCCGTCCTGCACGACCTCCGCCGTACGGTCCATGTGCCTCCCCCTGCCAACCTCCTGTGACGACCGCGAGGAGACGGCCGCGAAGGGTTCCCTCCGCTCGTACGCCGATGGCGATCTGCGTATACGGGTTCAACTCGGGCGCAGGAATGGGCATGATGTGGGGCAAGTAGGCTCAGCGGGCCTTCCACGCGGTGCGGACGTGTGCATCGGACGCAGCCGTGGTCGGCACACCTCGGGGGAGGCAGCCATCGCACCCTTACCGGAATTACCCGACGGCGGGCCCGAGCCGGGACCCCGGCCCCATGTGCTGCTCCTGGCGGTCGCCGGCGGGATCGGGGCCGTGTGCGCCCTCGTCGCCGTCGTGCTCGGCGTCTCCACCGATCCCGCGTATCCGCTGCCGGAGTCCTATCCGACCGGCACGGGACTGACTGCCCTGCCGAGTGGATTCCCGACCGACCTGCCCACCGACCTGCCCACTGACTACTGGACCGACCGTCCCACCGAACTGCCGGACGACCTGCCGACGAACCTTCCGACCGAGGGCGTCCCGAGCTTCCCCACCTACGTTCCCAGCCTGCCCGAACTCTCCATTCCCCCACTGGGCGACGGCTCATGACCGCCGGAACCGGCGTGGTGCCGCCGATGCCCGCGCACCCGCCGGCGGCCCGGCGCGGGACGACGACGGCGATCGTGATCGCGGCCGGGCTGTCGGTGGCCTACGCCGTCGGCCAGCTCCTCTTCTGGTCGGCGCCCGACCTGCACCAGTGGTCGAACGTCTTCATCCGCTTCCTGCCGCCCGAGCCGACGCCGTTCAAGGTGACGCGGGTACTGCTGCTGAGCGGATGGGCGGTCGCCCTCGTACTCGGTCTGCGGCTGTCTGCCGCCCGGCGCGCCGGGGGCGGCGGGCTGCCCGTACGGAACGTCCGTGCCTGCCGGTTCGGGATCCTCGCCGCGCTGCTGCTGCCGTTCGCCGCCATGCCGGCGGCGGCGTTCGGGAACGCTCCGCGGCAGCTGTTGCTCTGCCTGCTCGTCAGCGGGGCGGCGCTGCTGTTCGTGCACCGGACGCAGTCGCTGCGGCGGATGCCCGGGTGGCTGCTGCTGAGCGGCTTCGGGTGGGGTGCGCTGATCGGCGGTGGGTTCGGGATCGTGATGATGACCTGGTACCAGCGGTACGCGCCCGGGTTCCTCCTCGACTTCGAGCGCCCGCAGGCCGAGGTGCGCAGGTACGTCACGCTGATGGCGCTGAACGCGGCCGTGGTGGCGGAACTGGGCAAGGCGGCCGGGGTGGCGGTCCTGTTCCTCCTCTTCAGGCGTCACTTCGACGGTGTGGTGTCCGGAGTGGTGATCGGTGCGGCGGTCGGCCTCGGGTACAACCTCGTCGAGACGGTCCACTTCATGAGCCTGATCAACGTCGCCCACCATCCGACCCAGTTCTGGGACCGGCAGGTCGTCGGTCTCATGGCGACGCACGTGGCGTTCACGGCGCTCGCCGGGGCCGGGATCGGTGCGACCAGATGGCTGACCGGACGCCGGGACCGGCTGGTGGTGGTCGCGAGCGGGCTGACGGCGGCGGTGGGCGGCCACTTCTGGACGGACATGGTGCTGATACGGCTCGACCGGTACAGGTCGGGCTGGTTCGGGGACGACGACACACTGAGTCTGCTGCTGGGCGTGCCGTTGCTGACGCTGATCACGTCGGGCGCGTTCGTGGTACTGGGCGTGCTCGTCCTGCGTCGGGGGCTGCGCGAGCAGGCCGCGGGGGTGGGCCGTGCGCTGGCCGCGGAGGCCGCGTCCGGGCGCGGTGCGGTGACGGAGCCGGAGATCGGGCTGCTGCTCTCCCCGCGCCGGAGGCTGGCGCTGGAGCTGCGGGTGTGGCGGCGGGACGGTACGGCGGGAGTGCGGCACCTGATGCGGTTCCAGCAGGCACAGCTGGACCTGGCGACGCAGGGATGGCACCGGGGGCGGGCGGAGGCCGACGAGTTCATCCCGTCCGAGTTCCGGCTGCGGGAGCGGGTGCTGGAGCTGAAGGGGACTTCGGCGGGAGCGGAGGAGCTGTCATGAGGAAGGCCGCGATCGTCGCTCTCGCCGTACGGATGGCCGCTCTGTTCGCGGCGGTCGTTTTTCTCGTACTGGGTTCGCCCCCGTCCGCCTCCGCCCAGTGCGCGGCGCCCACGTACCACGGCGGGTTGCCGACCCGGGCCGGGAGCTGTCCGGAGGGGGTGGCCAGGGGAGCGTCGGGGGTGGTGTGGGCGGTGGCCGTGACGGGGGCAGGGGTATGGCTGGCTCGTGCGGTGACGCGGTCGCGGTCGTCCGGGGAGTCCGACCTCGCCCTGATCGACGAGGTGTTCGGTGGGGAGGAGCGGAGCGGGGACGGGGAAGAGACGTGAGGCGGCAGGGGGCCCGCGCGCTCACGGCGCTGCTGCTGGTGCTTCTCGTGGGAGTCGCCGGGCCCCGGCCCGGCGCGGCGGACGACGGCACCCGGCCGCCGGGAGCGGCGGACGGGACGAACCTCTCGAAGGACAAGGCGTTCGACAATCCCCTGCTCAGTCCACCGCTCATGCCGGTCGAGCAGCTGCGTTTCCTCCTCAGGCGCCTGCTTCCCGACCACCAGAAGCACCAGGCCTTCAACCAGTCCCGCAACGGTGCGGTCGACTTCCTCAACCCGCTGCTGCTGACCGAAAAGCAATTGAACAGTCTTCTGGGCAACCCCCGTTACGCCTCCTTCGAATCCCGCCGGGCCTGGCGGGCGTCGATGGTCGACCTCAAACCGATGAAGAGATTCCTGGACCCGCGGCTCGTCGAGCAACTGGAGGAGAAGGGATACAACGAGATCCCCGGCATCGCCGCGCTGAGCGGTGAGGGCCTGCATTCGGAGGGGTGGCTCCAGAAGCTGGAGGACGAAGCCGGAGTCGCCCCGGAGATGAAGATCGCCTCGGCGTCCGAACGGCAGCAGTGCGCCAAGTGCTCCCGCTTCTACCTCCGGCAGACGCGGACCCTCTTCGCGTACCCGTACGACCTCACGGTCAAGGAAACCGCTCAGAAGGCCGAGGACATGGCGAAACTCGCCAAGGACTGGGCTGCCGAGGGGAAGTCCGACGCCGACAGGAAAGCCAAGCTCAAGGTGGAGAAGGCGTACGGCAAGGAGAGGCAGTACCGCAACGGCGTCGCGCAGGAACAGCTGGGTGTGGATCTCGACGGGGTGATGGAGACGGCGAAGAAGGAGAACTGGGAGGAGAGCGCGTTCAAGCCCCCCTTCGCCCTCCCCTCGGGTCCCTCGTGCGCGCTCCCGGACGCCCGGTCGCAGCGCCGCCCCGTACCGTCCGCGCTCGTGCTCGCGGCGGCGAAGGCGGACGGCGCGTGCGACGGGGGCCGGGGCGGGGGAGCGGCCTCCGACGCCGCCACCGGTCTGGGCGCGACCCTGGCCGTCCCCGGGGGGAACAACGGCGGCATCGACTTCTCCACCATGGAACTGCGCTATCTGGCCGACCCGGGGGACGGCAGCGGCCTGCGGTACTCCTTCGGTGCGGACCGCGACCCCCTCAAGGGCGACAACCGCACGTCCACCGGTGTCTCGGCCGCCGCCCGCACCTCCGACGCCTTCTTCGTCTGGCTCTCCCTGGATCCCTCGGCCTTCTGGGTCAACCTCAACCCGACCGAACCGGAGCGCGTGGTCGACGAGGAGCTGGGCCGTACCGACGTCGGGCGGATCATGCTGGAGGCAGACCTGCGGATGAAGAAGACCGTCGGCGAACTCATCCACCCGCACACCGCGCTCGGCCGGCGGTACTGGGACGGCCTCCGGGGCGAGTGCATGTCGTCCCGCAACTGGATCACGTCCGCGCCGGCGTCGGTCCACGAGGACGGCGACGAGCTGTACATCCTGGACGCGCCGCTCGACGTGCAGATGGAGTCGGAGTACCTGTCGGAAGCCGGCGGAACCGGCGACGCTCCTCCCGCCTGCCCCCGGCCGGACCGTGCCTCCGAGGAGCACAACGAGGACCTGTACCGCACCCTGGTCCTGCCCGAGCTGACGAAGGCGGTGAACACCGCACCGGAGTACGCCGACCTGCGCCGCGTCCACCTCGCCCGGGTGGCGGCGCAGTGGTACCGCGAACGCGCCAGGACGCAGGACACGACGTACGGCGACCTGATCGACTCGGGCGACATCACGCACTGGCGCACCACGGCCCGCTGGAAGCCGAGGGACACGTTCGACCAGTACGTCGACTCCTACACCCGGGGCGAGTTCGACGTCACCGAAGAACTCGCGGGCGGCGGTGCCAAGAACTACGTCTACGGCGGGGTCGACTTCTCCCGGGTCTCCCTCCGGCAGGTCCCGGACACCCGCTTCGAGGCGGACTTCGCGAAGCTCCCGAAGGGGGTGGACCGTTCGCTGCGTACACCCTCCATGGACGCCGACACGGTGTGGCTCGGCGCCCCGACCCCCCGTGAGGCGTCAGGTCTCGGTCCGCCCGACACCTCGGCCGGCGCGGGCACATGGGCCCTGCGTCTCCTCCCGCTCGTGCTGCTCCCCGCGGCCTTCCTCCTCCTCAGGCGCCGTCGCCGGCATCTGAACACGTCCTCGTCGACGAGTCCGCTGCGACGGGCGGCGGTCGAGGCCCCCCGGAGAAGGAGGACCTAGCCGCGTCAGGTGCGTGAGGGCCGGGGCGAGGAACCCCGGGCTACGCCGGGCGCAGCCACACCGTCGAGAGCGGCGGCAGCGTTACGCGGATGCTGGCCGGGCGGCCGTGCCAGGCCTGGTCGTCCGGTTTCACGGGGTCGGCGTTCGCGACCCCACCCCCGCCGTACCGCCCCGCATCCGTGTTCAGCACCTCGTGCCAGGCCGGCACATCGTCCGGTACCCCGAGCCGGTACTCGTGCCGCACGACCGGCGAGAAGTTGGACACCGCGAGCAGCGGTGAGCCGTCCGTCCCGAACCGCAGGAACGCGAAGACGTTGTCCTCGGCGGCATCCCCGGCGACCCACCCGAACCCGGCGGGATCGGTGTCCAGTTCCCACAGCGCAGGCACCTCCCGGTACACCCCGTTGAGGTCGCGGACGAGGTCGCGTACCCCCCGGTGGTCGGCCTCGGCCCCGTACGACGGATCGAGGAGCCACCAGTCGGGCCCGTGCGCCTCGGACCACTCGGCGCCCTGGGCGAACTCCTGACCCATGAAGAGGAGTTGCTTGCCGGGGTGGGCCCACATGAAACCCAGGTACGCGCGGTGGGTGGCGCGCTGCTGCCACCAGTCGCCCGGCAGCTTCGACACCAGCGACCGCTTGCCGTGCACGACCTCGTCGTGGGAGATCGGCAGGACGTAGTTCTCGCTGTACGCGTACACCATCGAGAACGTCATCTCGTGGTGGTGGTACTTGCGGTGCACCGGCTCGTGGGAGACGTAGTCCAGCGAGTCGTGCATCCAGCCCATGTTCCACTTCAGGCCGAAGCCGAGCCCGCCGAAGCCGCCGGGCCCGATGTGGTGGGTCGCCCGGGTCACGCCGTCCCACGCGGTGGACTCCTCGGCGATGGTGACGACACCGGGCTCGCGCCGGTAGACGGTGGCGTTCATCTCCTGGAGGAAGGCGACCGCGTCGAGGTTCTCCCGGCCGCCGTGGACGTTGGGCGTCCACTGTCCGGCCTCGCGCGAGTAGTCGAGGTAGAGCATGGAGGCGACCGCGTCGACGCGCAGTCCGTCGATGTGGAACTCCTCGCACCAGTACACGGCGTTGGCGACCAGGAAGTTGCGCACCTCGCGGCGCCCGTAGTCGAATTCGAGGGTTCCCCAGTCGGGGTGCGCGGCCCGCAGCGGGTCCTCGTGCTCGTACAGAGGCCGTCCGTCGAACTCGGCCAGCGCCCACTCGTCGCGCGGGAAGTGCGCGGGCACCCAGTCCATGATCACGCCGATGCCGGCCCGGTGCAGCGCGTCGACCAGGTACTTGAAGTCGTCGGGGGTGCCGAGCCGGGCGGTGGGGGCGTAGAAGCCGGTGACCTGGTAGCCCCAGGAGCCGCCGAAGGGATGTTCGGCGACCGGCATCAGCTCGACGTGCGTGAAGCCGAGGTCGGAGATGTAGACGGGCAGCTGCTCGGCCAGCTGACGGTAGGTCAGGCCCGGTCGCCAGGAGGCCAGGTGGAGTTCGTAGACCGAGAAGGGGGCCTGGTGCGCGGGGCGGTCGGCCCGGCGGGCCATCCACTCCTCGTCCTGCCACTCGTGACGCGAGGCGTGGATCACCGACGACGTGGCGGGCGGCAGCTCCGTGCGCCGCGCCATCGGGTCGGCGCGCATCGTCTTCGTCCCGTCGGGGCGGGTGATCTCGAACTTGTACAGCTCTCCCTCGTGCACGCCGGGCGCGAACAGCTCCCACACCCCGGAGGAGCCCAGCGAGCGCATCGGGAACGCGGTCCCGTCCCAGAAGTTGAACGACCCCGAGATCCGTACACCGCGGGCGTTGGGCGCCCAGACCGAGAAGCGGGTGCCGGACACGCCCTGGTGTTCCATCGGCTCCGCGCCGAGCATCGTCCACAGCTGCTCGTGGCGCCCCTCCCCGAACAGGTGCAGATCGAGGTCGCCGAGCGTGGGCAGGAAGCGGTACGCGTCCTCGACATCCTGGACCGCGCCCTCGTACTCCACGACCAGCCGGTACTCCGGCACCTCCCGCAGCGGCAGCACGGCGGAGAAGAACCCGTCCCCGTCGTCGTGCAGTGCGGCCCGCAGTCCTTCGGCGACGACGGTCACGGCGAGCGCGAACGGCCGCAGCACCCGGAAGACCACACCGTCCGGTACCGGGTGGGCGCCGAGCACGGAGTGCGGATCGTGGTGCGCGCCCCCGAGCAGCCGTTCCCGGTCGGCCCGGTCCAGCACGGCCAGCGACCGCACCTCCTGGACGGCCTCCTGAACCGGGGTGGGTGTGACCGCGGGCGTGACGGGCGTGACGGATGTGACGGGTGCGGGCTCCAGGGCCTCGGCCCGCGCATGGGCCTGTACGGCTTCGGCCTGTACGTCGGCCTGAGCGGTTTCGGCCTGTACGGCTTCGGCCTGTGCGTCGGACCGCACCTCCTCCACCGCCGGCTTCACCTTCGCCTTGTCGGCGGCCTTGCCGGTGACCTTGGCCTTGTCTGCGGCCTTGTCGGCGGACTTGGCCTTGGCCTTCGAGCTCTTCGGCTTCTTGGCGGGCGGGTTCGGGCGGGGCGTCACGGGCGGAGCCTCCTCGGCACGGTGAGAGGTGGAGCGGGGCGGGTCGATGCGGGTCAGGACGGTTCGGGAAGGGCCAGCCGGCGGACTGCCGCCATCGGCACGGGCAGCCAGTCGGGCCGGTGCCGTGCCTCGTACACGACTTCGTAGATGGCCTTGTCGGTCTCGTACGCGCGCAGCAGCACCGGGTCCGTGCGCGGATCACGCCCGCCGGCCTCGGCGTAACCGGAGCAGTACGCGGCCCGGCACGCGTCCGCCCAGCCGGGTACGGCGGACACCCGGGTGCCCTCGGTCCGGAGCGAGTGCGCGGCGTAGTCGAAGGAGCGGAGCATGCCGGCCACGTCCCGCGCGGTCGGCTGGGGCAGGCGCCGCTCGGCGAGCGGCTTGGAGGGCTCGCCCTCGAAGTCGATCAGCGACCAGCTGCCGGACGGCGACCGCAGGCACTGGCCCAGATGCAGGTCCCCGTGGATCCGCTGGGCCGTCCATGTCTGCCCCTCGCCCGCCAGATCGGCGAGCGCGTCGAACGCGGACCGCAGACCGGGTGCGTACGGCAGCAGCGAGGGCACCGTCTGGACGGCCGCCGTCAGCCGCTCGGTCATGCCCTCCACCAGCAGTTCCATCTGCGCGCGTCCCATGGTCACCTCGGGCAGCGCTCGGGCCAGCGCGGTGTGCACCTCGGCCGTGGCCCGGCCGAGCGCCCGCGCCGCACCGCTGAAGTCCTCACCCTTGGCGAGTTCGCGCAGGGCCAGGTCCCAGCCGTCCGAGGCGCCCTGGAGGAAGGGCTGGAGGACTCCCAGGACGTACGGGTCGCCGGGATCGCCCTGGCCGGGGCCGAGGGCGTCGCCGGGCAGATCCGCGAGCATCCAGCCGGCCGGTGCCGGGACCCGTGCGCAGCCCTCGCGGGCCAGTGCCAGCGGCAGCTCCAGATCGGGGTTGATCCCGGGCACGATCCGGCGCAGGAGCTTCAGGATGAACGTATCTCCATAGACGAGAGAGGAGTTCGACTGCTCGGCGGTCACCAGGCGCGGCACCAGGTCGCCCCGGATCTCCTGCGCCATGTCCCGCTCGAAGCGCAGCTCACCGATGTGCGCCCGCTCGCGCAGGGCTTCCAGGAGGACATCGGCGGGCCGCGGGTCGTGCAGGGCCTCGTACACGGTCAGTCCGGCCAGTGGCCCCTGGGCCGGATGGCCGATCAGCGCGGGTGCCAGCCGGGGCGGCAGCGTCTCGCGCACGCCGAGCAGCAGCTGGTAGCAGTCGGCCGGATGCGCGGGCGCGCTCTGCGTGGGCACGAGCGGCTGATGGGCCCGTACGAGCAGATGGAGCAGGCCCAGCCCGACGGAGTTCAGTGGCAGTACCTCGGTCGCCGAGACCAGGGAGAACCCGGTGACGGGACGGCCTTTTCCCGCGAACCACCGCTGCCGTGGAAGCCACTCGCGAAGCAGTGGATCGAGGGACGCGAGAAGGCCGGGGCTCGTCGAAGCGGAGTGCACTGAGCGGATGACGGCTTCGGACATGGCGTCGCGTCCTTTCCCCGGAGTCGGGGTGTTACTACTGCGTGCCCAGGGCGGGGCGGGGGAAACCGCCCCGCCGTCCGTTGTACGTGCCGGTCGGGGCCGGGTCCTAGAGGGCGTCCTTGCGGAGGCGGAACCAGTAGAAGCCGTGGCCGGCGAGGGTGAGGAGGTAGGGGAGTTCGCCGATGGCGGGGAAGCGGACGCCGCCGA
>NZ_JBHWZP010000292.1:0-11724 GCF_042728395.1 Streptomyces sp. NPDC060205 | reverse complement strand
GGGCTCCCCGTCCACTGGGACGCCGTCTGCCTCCTCGTCGACATCACCCAGGGCACCGCCGACGTCGGACCGGCCGAGGTGTTCAAGGCCCTGACCGGCCAGGGCGAAGGGGCCGACGCCTCCGTGGTCATCGCCTCCCGGCTGCCGCGGATGGCCGCCGGA
Source organism: Streptomyces sp. NPDC060205 (assembly GCF_042728395.1). Classification (NCBI taxonomy): domain Bacteria; kingdom Bacillati; phylum Actinomycetota; class Actinomycetes; order Kitasatosporales; family Streptomycetaceae; genus Streptomyces; species Streptomyces sp. NPDC060205. The sequence goes on along the minus strand of NZ_JBHWZP010000292.1, from coordinate 11,562 downwards.
ATCCTGGTCGGTGTCGTCCTCGGCGTGGCGGGCGCCGTCCTCCAGGCCGTCAGCCGCAACGTCCTCGCCTCACCCGACACCCTCGCGGTGAACGCCGGTTCGTATCTGGCACTCGGCCTGGTCGGCGCCACCGGCGTCTCGCTGCCGCTGCTCGCCTCCTCCTCGGTCGCCTTCGTCGGCGGACTGCTCGCCGCGGCCGTCGTACTCGCCCTGTCCGGCCTCGGCACCGGCACCGTACGGCTGGTCCTCGCGGGCACCGCGCTGGCCCTGGGCCTGAACTCCGTGACGGAAGGGCTGCTCCTGCTGTTCCCCGAGCAGACCGAGGGCCTCTACCAGTGGAACCAGGGCAGCATCAGCCAGAACGGCTTCGACGGCGTCCTGCAGATGCTGCCCGTCGCCCTCATCGGGATCGCCGGACTGCTGCTGGTGGCACGCCGCGTCGACGCGCTCGCCCTCGGCGACGACGCCGCGCGCGGCCTCGGCGTCCCGGTCCGTACCACCCGCGTCACGGTGGTCGTCCTGGCCTCGCTGCTGTCCGCCGCGGCCGTCACCCTCGCCGGACCCATCGGCTTCGTCGGCCTGTGCGCGCCGGCCCTGGTGCGTCCGCTCGCCCGCAGGCTCAGGGGCTTCGCCCGCGCCCGTACGACCCTGCCCGTGGCGGGACTCGTCGGCGCGGCGCTGGTCCTCGGGTCCGACGTGCTGCTCCGGGCCCTCGTCCCCTCGGACCGGGCGGTCGCCGTGCCCACCGGCGTCGTCACCAGCCTGGTCGGCGCCGTGTTCCTGGTGGCGATGGCCCTGCGGCTACGGGACACCTCCGGAGCCGAGGCCCCGGACCGGATACGCATCCCCAGCCGGGCCGTGTTCCTGGTGACCCTGGCCGCTCTCGTCGCCGTGGTCGTCGGCGTCACGATCGCCGGCGCCCTTCTGGGCGACAGCAAACTCCTGCTCGGCGACCTCGCGAACTGGGCGCAGGGCCGCGCCGGCCGAGGCGTGTCCTTCGTCCTGGAAACCCGCGTCCCCCGTGTGCTCGCGGCGCTGTGCGCGGGCGCGGCCCTCGCCCTGGCCGGCACGCTCGTGCAGGCCGTGACCCGCAACCCGCTCGCCGAGCCGGGCGTGCTCGGCGTGTCCGGCGGCGCCGCGCTGGGTGCCGTGCTCCTGGTCACCACCGCGCCCGTCGCCGGTACCTGGGGTGTCGCGGGTGCCGCGTTCGCGGGCGCCGCGCTGACCTCCGTCCTCGTCTTCGGGCTCGCCGCCCGGGGCGGCTACCGGCAGAACAGGCTGGTCCTCGTCGGTATCGGCGTCGCCGCCGGAACCGCGGCGCTGATCAGCCTGCTCATCGTGCTCACGGACCCGTTCAATGCCACGAAGGCGCTGACCTGGCTGTCCGGTTCGACGTACGGCCGGACCCTGCCGGACGTGCTGCCCGTCGCACTCGTACTGGTCCTGGGCCTCGTCGTCGCCTTCGCCCGGCGCACCGAACTGGACCTCGTCTCCCTCGACGAGGACACCCCGCGCCTCCTCGGCCTGCCGCTGTCCCGGGCGAGGCTCGGCTTCCTGGTGGTGGCCGTCCTGCTCAGCGCGACCGCCGTCGCCTCCGCCGGCACCATCGGCTTCGTGGGCCTGGTCGCGCCGCACGCGGCCCGCGCCCTCGTGGGCCGACGGCATGTGCGGGTGGTACCGGTGGCGGTCCTGCTGGGCGCCGCGCTCGTCTGCACGGCCGACCTCCTCGGCCGTACGGTCATCGCCCCCGCCCAGCTGGGCGCGGGCCTGATGACAGCCGTGATCGGCACCCCGTACTTCCTGTACCTGCTGGTACGAAGCCGACGCTGACCCGACGGGCCCCGCTCGGTGGCCGGATGCCTGCGCGCCCGCTCACGAGACGGCGGGTGCCGGCCTCAGTCGTCTCCAGGATGTCCGCGTACGTGCGGGGGTGGTCGAACGCCTCCCGCTGCACGTACGCGGACGCACCCTTTTAGCTCATATGAACTGTTTCGCATTCTGGTTTCGGGTACCCGGCATCAGGTCGGAACGTGAGGTTCCGTCTGGATCCCGCCCCCCCGCGTCGTTCTGGAGAACCCATGTCAGGCCAGCACAAGAGCTCGTTCGCCACCGTGAACCCGTACACCGGCGAAACCCTCAAGGAGTTCCCGGTCATCGAGGGCGGCCAGGTCGATGCGGTGCTTGAGACGGCGGACAAGGCGTTCCAGGCGTGGCGGAGCCGGCCGATCGAGGAGCGCGCCGCTGTCGTCGGCCGCGCCGGCGAGCTGATGAAGGAGCGCAAGGAGGAGCTGGCCCAGCTCATCACTCTGGAGATGGGGAAGCTGATCTCCGAGGCACGCGGCGAGGTCGATCTCGCCGCGTCGATCCTCGGGTACTACGCGCAGCACGGACCGGACTTCGCGGCGGCCGAGCCGCTCGACGTGGAGGAGGGGGAGGCGTACCTCGTCAACGAACCCCTCGGAGTCCTGCTGGGCGTCATGCCCTGGAACTTCCCGCTCTACCAGGTGGTCCGCTTCGCGGGCCCCAATCTGCTGCTGGGCAACACGGTGCTGGTCAAGCACGCCGGCATCTGCCCGCAGTCGGCGCTGGCACTGGAGACGCTGTTCCGCGACGCACAGGCCCCCGAAGGCGTGTACACGAACCTGTTCGTGAGCCACGACGAGATCTCGCGCATCATCGACAGCCCGGTCGTGCGCGGAGCCTCGCTGACCGGCAGCGAGGGAGCGGGCGCCCAGGTGGCCGAGCGCGCCGGGCGGAACCTCAAGCCCAGTCTGCTGGAGCTCGGCGGCAGTGACGTGTTCATCGTCCTCGACGGTGAGAACCTGGAGCGCACGGTCGGGGCCGCGGTGGCGGGCCGGATGGCGAACACCGGCCAGAGCTGCGTGGCCTCGAAGCGGTTCATCGTACTGGCGGACGTGTACGACGACTTCGTGGACGGGCTGCGCCGCGGGTTCGAGGAGCTGCGGCCCGGCGACCCCGCCGACGAGGCGACCACCGTCGGGCCGCTCTCCTCGGAGCAGGCGGCCTCCGACCTGGCCGACCAGATCCGCGAGACGGTCGACCAGGGCGCGGACCTCGTCATCGGCGGGCACCGGATCGACCGGCCGGGCGCCTTCGTCGAACCCACGATCATCACCGGCGTCGAGCCGGGCATGCGCGCCTACGCCGAGGAACTCTTCGGGCCGGTCGCCGTGGTGTACCGCGTCGCCGACGAGGACGAGGCCGTCGCCCTGGCCAACGACAGTCAGTACGGGCTCGGCGGATCCGTCTTCTGCGCCGACGTGGAGCGGGGCCGCAGGGTGGCGGAACGCGTCGAGACCGGCATGGTCTGGGTGAACCACCCGACCTCGACCCAGCCCGACCTGCCGTTCGGCGGCATCAAGCGCTCCGGCTACGGACGCGAGCTCTCGAAGCTCGGCATGCAGGAATTCGTGAACCGCAAGCTGGTACGGATCCTGCCGCCGGACGCGGAGCTGACCGGAATCGCGGGCTGACCGAGGCCGAAACCCGCGCCCGGCTCACGTCCCGCACGCACGTCGCGTACGCCGGTTCCGTTCGCCCGTTCCGTACGTCCGTCCCGCATCCCCCGCATCCCTCACATCGCGACAACAGGAGTAACCGTGACCGCAGTACCCGCCATCACCCTCAACAACGCCGTGCAGATCCCGCAGCTCGGCTTCGGCACCTTCCAGATCCCGCCGGAGGACACCCGCGAGACGACGCTGGCGGCGCTGGAGACCGGCTACCGGCACATCGACACGGCGCAGATGTACGGCAACGAGAAGGAGGTCGGCCAGGCGGTCCGGGACTCCGGGCTCGATCGCGCCGACGTCTTCGTGACCAGCAAGCTCAACAACGACGCCCACGGGTACGACAACGCCCTCCAGGCGTTCGACCGCAGCCTGGAGGCCGTGGGCCTCGACTATCTGGACCTCTTCCTCATCCACTGGCCGCTGCCCGCCAAGGGCGAGTTCGTGGAGACCTGGAAGGCCCTGGAGCAGATCTACCGTTCCGGCCGGGCCAAGGCCATCGGCGTCTCCAACTTCCAGCCGCGTCATCTGCGCCGACTGCTGGAGGGCAGCGACGTGGTGCCCGCGGTGAACCAGATCGAGGTGCACCCCTACCTCACCCAGGACGAGGTCAGGGCCTTCGACGCCGAGCACGAGATCGCCACCGAGGCCTGGTCGCCCATCGCGCAGGGCAAGGTGCTCGACGATCCGACCATCAACCGCATCGCGGAGCGGGTCGGCAAGTCACCGGCCCAGGTGACCCTGCGCTGGCACATCCAGCGCGGGGACATCGTCTTTCCCAAGTCGGTGACCCGGAAGCGGATCGAGGAGAACTTCGACCTCTTCGACTTCGAGCTCAGTGAGGGCGACATCGGTGAGATCTCCGCCCTGAACCGCGACGAGCGCACCGGCTTCGACCCCGACCGCTTCAACGGATAGGCGACGCGCCGCGACCAATCCGGAAAACCCGTTGCTCCGGATCACCTGTAGAGAGATCACCTGTAGGAAGGAGAGGTGACGGCGGTGACTGACGAAGAGTTCGACGAACTGCTGGCCGAGGCGCGCCGGGAACTGCGCCGGCAGCACCTCGCTCCACCCTCCCCGCAGGACCAGCGTGACAACGACGCGTACGCCACGAGGGCCCGCCACACGGAGTTCGGCGCCTGCGCACACTGAGACGGCGCCGGCGCCACGGTGGCGACCATCGTCTTCGTGCCGGAACCCATCCGGAACCGGTCGTCCGCCGAGGGGTCGTGGTCCGCCCTGTCACCAGGTGACGGGCAGGGCGTGCAGCCCGTAGATGACGGCGTCGTACTTGAAGGGGATCGCCTCCAGGCCGTCGACGGCGCGCAGCGTGGGGATGCGGCGGAACAGGGTCGGGTAGATGACCTGGAGTTCCATACGGGCCAGGGCCTGGCCGACGCAGTGATGGGTCCCGGCGCCGAACGCCTGGTGCTGGCGGGCGTTGCGGGTCAGGTCGAGGCGGTCGGGGTCGGGGAAGACCGAGGGATCGCGGTTGGCGAGTTCACCGAGGAGGATCACGCCGTCTCCGGCACGGATGGTCTCGCCGGCGACCTCGATGTCCTCCTTGGCGGTACGTCGGCGGCCGAGGTGCACGATGGAGAGGTAGCGCAGAAGCTCCTCGACAGCGGCGCGGACGACGGCGGGGTCGTCCGTGTCGCGGATCAGGGCGAGCTGTTCGGGGTGCTGCAGCAGCAGGAGCGTACCCAGGCTGATCATGTTCGCCGTGGTCTCGTGTCCGCCGAGCAGCAGGAGCACACCCATCGTGGCGGCCTCGCGGCGCGTGAGTTCGCCCTTCTCGATCTGCGCGCAGAGACTGGAGAGGAGATCGTCACCGGGTTCGGTCAGCTTGCGGCCCACCAGTTCGTCGAGGTACGTGGCGAGGTCGGTGTGGGCCGTCCGGCGCTCCTGGGGAGAGGCGACGGCGGAGACGATGGTCTTGCTGTTGGTCTGGAAGAACGCGTGGTCCTCGTAGGGGACTCCGAGCAGTTCGGAGATGACCAGGGACGGGATCGGCAGGGCGAGGTCCCGGACGAGGTCGGCGGGCCGGGGACCGGCCAGCATGGCGTCGACGAAGTCGTCGGTCATCTGCTGCACGCGCGGGCGCATCGCCTCGACGCGCTTGATCGTGAAGGTGCCGCCGATCATGCGGCGCAGCCGGGCGTGCTCGGGGTCGTCCATGCCGACGAAGCTCAGGTCGGTGCCGCCGGCGTGGGCGTGGGCCGGGTCCACGGGGCTGGGAAAGCCCGGCCGGGTGAACTCCGCACTCAGACGCGGGTCGGACAGCAGGGCCTTCTGCTCGGCGTGCCCGGTCACGGCCCAGGGGGTGCTGTCGCCCCAGGAGCGGACCCGGGTGAGCGGCCCGTGCCCGGACAGCGCCCGCATACCGGGGGAGGGGGCGAAGGGGCACTCGGCGGAACGCGGCGCGGGGAAGTCGGGGAGGTCACGGCTGTGTGCGTCGGGGGTGGCGGGCGTGCTGGTCATGGTGTCCTCCAGTGGGGGCCGCCTCCGTCATCAGGAGGCGTAAGAGGCGTATGAGGCGTGCCGGGTTGGCAGACGCACGGCGGGTCATCGCGGCGCGGCGGCCGGTGCGGACCGGGACGCGGGCGCGTAACGGTCGAGGAGGTGCCGGCGGTGCAGGCGCGCCTGTTTGGGCATGTTCCAGCCGAGTACGGCGATGGGGCCGCCCGCGCCGTCGAGGTACCGCGCGACGAACCGGCCCTCTTCCACGGCACCTTCGGCGATCTGGACGGTGGCGCCGGGCGCGGGCAGCCCGTACACCTGGATCTTGACGCCGAACTGGTCGGTCCAGAAGTAGGGGACGGGGCTGTACGGGCGGTCCTCGCCCAGGAGGTTCGCCGCGACCAGCACGGCCTGCTCGGTGGCGTTGGTGCGGTTCTCCAGCCGCAGTGACCGTCCGAGGCCCTCGTGGTGGAAGCGGGCCATGTCCCCCGCCGCGTAGACGCCTTCGGCGGCGCGGCAGCGGGAGCCGCAGACCACACCGTCCCGCAGTGCCAGTCCGCTGTCGGTCAGCCAGTCGGTGGCAGGGGCACCGCCGACCGCCGTGACGACGAGATCCGCGGGAAGGACTTCGCCGCCGGCCGTGCGGACACCCGTGACACGTCCGCCGGCCGTCTCCAGGCCGTCCACGGGCGAGTCGGGGCGCAGCCGCACCCCGTGCTCGCCGTGCAGTGCGGCCAGGAGGCGTGCGACGTCGTCGCCCAACTGGGCCTGCATCGGGGCTGCTTGCGGCCCGGTCAGTGTCACGTCGACGCCCATGAGGCGGGCCGTGGCGGCGATCTCGGCGCCGAGCACCCCGTCGCCGACGACCACGACCCGCTCGGCCCTGAGCAGTTCCCGGCGCAGCCGGCCGGCGTCGTCGAGGGTCCGCAGCACATGCACGCCCGCAGCATCCGGGAGACCGGGCAGTCTGCGCGCGTGCAGTCCGGTGGCCAGTACGACGGCCTCCGCCCGCAGCTCGGCTCCGCTCCCGGTACGCACCGTGCGGGTGGCGGCGTCGAGGGCCACCGCGCGCTCCCCGAGGACGAGTTCGGCGTCCAGGGCGTGCAGTACGTCACGGGTACGCAGCTGGGTGCGCTCGGCCTCCCAGGTGCCGGCCAGTACCTGTTTGGACAGGGGCGGGCGGTCGTACGGCGCCCCGGCCTCCTCGCCGAGCAGGGTGATCCGACCGCCGTAGCCCTTGCGGCGCAGGCTCTCCGTGACGGCCAGACCCGCGGCGCTCGCCCCGACGACGAGCACGTCGGACGGCGTGCTCACGCGTCCTCGTGCAGCTGGATGGCGGCGGCCGGGCAGACGCCCGCGGACTCGCGGGCTCCCTCGTACTGGTCGGCGGCGGGCGCGGCGTCGAGCAGGACGACGATCCCGTCCTCGTCCCGCTGGTCGAACACTTCGGGCGCGATCACGACGCACTGACCGGCACCGCAGCACTTCTCCTCGTCGACGGTGATCCTCATGCTGTCTCCTCTGCTGGACGTGTTCCTCTGCCAGATCTCTCTGTCGGCTCTGTCGGACCGGTTCCTGCGGGGCCGGTCCCTGCGGGGCCGGTTCAGTGGCGGGTGGTGGGCGCGGCGAGCAGTCCCACCAGCGCGTCCTCCAGGGCGTCGGCGGTGCGTTCCCAGGACGTGCCGGGCTCGGCCGCGGCTCCGGCCGGGCCGCCTACGGCCAGGCCGCGTTCGTGCTCCGCGCAGACATGGGTGATCAGATGACGGGCCATCGCGGCCCGCTGCGGGCGGATCTCGGGCGGCACGATGTCGTACAGGCACCGGCCCAGCCCCTGAAGGGTGCGGCACAGGCTGTCGCGGGTGAGTGACTCGTCCTCCACCAGCGTCCGCATCAGCGGGTCGGTCATCACCTGCGCGGCGAACCGCGCGTGCCAGGAGGGGACACCGAGGGCGGCATGGTGCTCGGTCACCGGCCGCAGCAGACAGCGCACCCAGTCCCGCAGGTCGCGACTGTCCCCGGCCGCCTCCACATAGCGCGTACGGATCGTGTCGACCTGGGTGCCGTGCCTGGTCATGATGGCCCGTACGAGCGTCGCCTTGCTGCCGAAGTGGTAGCTGACGGCGGTGGTGTTGCCCTGCCCGGCCGCCTCGCCGATCTGCCGGTTGGAGACGTTCGACAGCCCGTGCTCGGCGTACAGGCGCTCGGCCGCCGCCATGATGGCCTCGCGGGTGTCGGCGCCGCGACCGGTGCGGATCCGGCCGCCGTCCACCGTGCCACCGGCGTTCGCCGCACATGGTCGCGTCCTGTGGGTGTCACCCATGTCAGCCTCCTCGTACCGGCGTTCGCGATCACTACACACCGGCCCGCCGATTAAGTCAACCGACTGACTTAAAAGGAGAGGGGCATTGTCCAGTACCAGGGGAGGCGATATCGGAGGTATCGCGAAATACGGCCTGTAGTCATATGCCGTCGGTAATCTGCGGGTCTCCTGCTTTCGAGTGGATGGGGTGATGGGGGTCCGCGCCAGCGGATTCCGAATCGATGGTCTCCTTGCCGGAGCAGAAGAGCACGCGTGGTGTGGTTCCTGCTGTGCAGCACTGCGAACCGTTTCCAGCGGTGACAGTGGACGCCTCCGGCACGGTGCTGTCGCACAACGCGCCGGCCGCCGTCCTCCTGGCGCGGGTCGCCGTCGGTGCCGCCCTCGGCGAGATCGCGCCCGCCTGGCTGATCGAGGCCCACCTGCGGAGGGTCGGCGGCAGGGGAAAGGAGCCGTCGGCATGGGCCGACGGCCGGATCGGCGCGCACTGTGTGAAGGCGCTCGGTGTGCCGGGAGTGGACGGCGCGGTCACTTGGTGGCTGGTCGGTGAGAGTGCTCCGGCGGGCGCCGCGCAGGAACTGGCGCGCGAGCGGATGCGGGCCGGGCTGCTGCAGGAGCTGTCGTGCGAACTGCTCGCCTCGCTGGACGTCGACCGCTGTACGGCGATGACCGCGCAACGGGCCGCCCTGCATCTGGCGGACGCGGCGGTCGTCGTCGGAACACGCGACGGATGCGGCTTCCCCGTCACGCGGTGCATCGCCGACGGGCCCGTGGTGCAGGAGAAAGTCGCCCTGGACCCCGGACAACTGCCGGGCCTCAAAGAGGCGTTGCAGGGGCTGCCCGCAGTGTCCTCCCGCTGGATCGACCCCTGCGAGGTACCGTCCTGGGCCGTGCCCGAGGGGTTCGTGGGCGACGCCGCCGACATCGGGTCGGTCGTCGTGGTGCCCTTGCCGGGGCACGGTGTGCCGACCGGCTGCCTCGTCCTGCTGCGCCGCCGCCGGGAAGCCCGGTTCACTGCCGCCGAGGAGGCCTTCGCCCAGCTCTTCGCCGCACGCGCGGGCGCCGCCCTGTCCGTCGCCCGCAGCCACACCCGCCAGGCCCGCAGCACCGACGTGCTGATGGGTGATCTGCTGCCGCCCTCACTCGGCCGGGTGCACGGCATCTGCTTCTCCGGCGGCTACCGCGCCTCGGTGGCGGGCGAACTCGTCGGCGGCGACTTCTACGACCTGTACCCGGCCGACACACCGGAGGCCGAGACGGTCGCGGTACTGGGTGACGTGTGCGGCAAAGGACTGGAAGCCGCGGTCGTGGCCGGCCGCATCCGCCATGTACTCCAGGCTCTCGTTCCCTTCGCCGCCGACCACACCCGCCTGCTGACCCTCCTCAACGGCGCACTGCTGTCCTCGCGCCAGACACCTTTCGTGACCCTGGTCCTGGTCACCGCCGTGCGCCAGGACGCACGGGTGCGGCTGCGCATCTCCAGCGCGGGCCATCCCGCCCCGCTCATCGTGCGCGTCACCGGCCAGGTCGAGGAGGCCCGCGCCCGCGGCACGCTGATCGGCGTGTTCGCCGACATCGAGTTCAGCACCGCCGAAGTCGCCCTGCAGCCCGGCGAGACCTGCCTGCTGTATTCCGACGGGATAACCGAAGCGCGCGGCGGACCGCTCGGCGACGTGATGTTCAGCGAGGACAGACTGCGCGCCGTACTGGCCCAGTGCGCCGGGATGCCGGCCGAAGCGGTCACCGAACGCGTACAGATGATCATCGCCCAGTGGGTGGGGGACGGCCCGCACGACGACATGGCCGTCCTGGCCATCGGCGCGCCCCGCGACACCCGCCCGACAACCGTGCACGAACCGACCGGGTAAAGGTGAGACACGTGACCGACGGCCAGGATGCCGGCTCCCTCGCAGAGCCGCGCGAGCAACTGTGGCAGGCGCTCGGGGAGGGCGATGAAACGCGCGCCGTCGCCGTCGTGCGCGGCGCGCTGGGCACGGCGGGGCACACTCCCGCGGCAGCGGAACACCAGCACGTGTCCGAGGGCGTGCACGCGACGCACCAGCACGTGCCCGAGGGCGTGCATGCGACGCACCAGCACGTGCCCGAGGGCGTGCACGCGGCCGCCGGGGACACCTCGGCCGCCGGACGGACGCGTGCGGCGGGCGAACGGGTGCTGCTCGAACTCATCGCGCCGACACAGGAACGCGTGGGCCTGGCCTGGGCGGCCGATGACATCACGGTGGCGCAGGAACACGCCGCCACGGCGATCAGCGAATGGTGCGTCGCGGCCGTCGCGGACGCCACCGCCCCCGCCCTGGCGACGGCCTTCGCCGGCACGTTCGTGGGCAGGGTCCTGGTGTCGTGCGTCGACGGCGAATGGCACTCCCTGCCCGCCCGCCTGGTCAGCGAGGTGCTGCGGTTACGCGGCTGGCGGGTCGACTTTCTCGGGGCGCAGGTCCCCACCGAGCACCTGGTCGCGCACGCGCGCCGCACCCGTGCGGAGGCGGTGCTCCTGTCCTCGTCCATTCCCACGCTTCTGCCCGGCGCCCACAACGCGATCAGCTCGTGCCAGGGGGCCGGCATCCCGGTACTCGCCGGGGGCGCCGCGTTCGGCCCGCAGGGCCGTTACGCCCGGCTCATGCAGGCCGAATGGGCCAAGGACGCGCCCGACGCGGCCACCCTGCTCGGCCGGCGCCTGACACCGTCCGGTGCGCACGCCGCCCGCCTGCCCGATCTGGATCTGCCGCACCTGGCCGACCAGGAGTACACGATGGTCCGCCGGACCAAGCTCCAACTGGTCAAGCAGACCCTCGCGGACGTCGAGGACGGGTTTCCCGAGATGCGCCACTACGACGAGTGCCGGCTGGAGCGCACCGTCGAGGACATCGACTTCATCGTCAGCTACCTCGCCACCGCCCTCTACGTCGACGACCCCGGCCTGTTCACGAGGTTCATCACGTGGACCGCGGACATCCTGGCAGCCCGCGACGTCCCGCCGCGCTGCCTGCTCCCGGCCCTGGACTCACTGCACAACCAGCTCAAGGACTTCCCCCGCGCGACCGGCATCCTCACCGCGGCCCGCAGCGCCCTCACCCCGCCACAGGCCCGCCCCGACTGACCACGCCGTGCTGCGCGAGCTTCGCTCTGCCACGCAGGGGGAGTGGCCGCGCAGGGAGAGTGGCTCGGCCGGAGTGGTACGCGCCGCCGGGCCCGACGCGGCGGTCGGCGCGTCGCAGGGCGCCCCCGCGTCCC
>NZ_JBHWZP010000291.1:0-11813 GCF_042728395.1 Streptomyces sp. NPDC060205 | reverse complement strand
GGGCTTCGTTGCCGGCCGCACGGCGAAGGGGCAGGACCGGGTCCTGCCCCTTCGGCGCTGCACCCTCAGGCGCTGCACCCTTAGGCGCCGCAGACGCCGCCCGGCGGGTGCGGGTTCGAGGAGCGACTACTCGCCGTCGTGCTTGTGTGAACCGTCATCGTGGGCCGCGTGCCCGCCGGTGATCCGCGTGTACTCCTGGGCGGTGGGCTTGCGGATCTGTGCGCCCCCGCCGTGGAGGGCCCGGCTGATCCCGATCCGCAGACGCTGTGCACGCTCCGGCGCGGGCACGGGTGTGCCGTTCACGGCCTCGGCGGGCGACACCGCGGCGAGCGGCGCGTACTGCTCGTGTGCCGTGAGCTTGTGCAACTCCTCCTGGCCGAGCGGCTCGTGCACTTCCACGAACGCACCGTTCGGGAGGCGCTTGACGACTCCCGTCTCACGACCGTGCAGTACCTTGTCGCGGTCGCGCCGCTGGAGGCCGAGGGCCCACCGTTTCGTGACGAAGTAGACGACGAGGGGCACGACGAAGAGGCCGACACGAACCGCCCACGTCACGTCATTGACCGAGACGTGCAGCCGCAGGGCGATGATGTCGTTCGCGGCGCCGATCAGCGCCACCAGGTACACGCTCAGCCAGGCCGCCCCGAGAGCGGTGCGCACGGGCCTGTTGCGCGGCCTGTCGAGCAGATGCTGGTCACGGTCGTCGGCGGTCGCCCAGGCCTCGATGAACGGATAGGCACCCATCGCGAGGAAGAGGCCGACGCCCACGAGCAGCGGGACGAGGTTGTCGAGGGCGAGGGTGTGGCCCCAGAAGTCGATCTCCCAACCGGGCATCACACGCAGGAGGCCGTCGGCCACGCCCATGTACCAGTCGGGTTGTGAGCCCGCCGAGACCTGGTCCGGCCGGTAGGGCCCGTAGTCCCAGACGGGGTTGATCTGTGCGAGCGCCGCGATGAAGAAGATGAAGCCCGAGACCAGGAGGAAATACCCCGCGGACTTCACCGCGTACACCTTGAGCGGGATGCCCACGACGTTCTCGTTCGTGCGTCCGGGGCCGGCGTGCTGAGCCGGCCGGTGACGGACGGACAGTGCCGCACGGGCGACGAACAGCACGACCATGAGGGCCGGGACGATCAGAACGTGGATGGTGTGGAATCGGGCCACCAGGTCGTCCCCCGGGAACTCTCCGCCGAACAGAAACATGGAGAGGTACGTGCCCACGATCGGCACGGAGAGGATCGTTCCGTTGACCACCGCGAGTCCGGTTCCGGACAGGAGGTCGTCCGGCAGGTCGTATCCGGTCAGTCCGCCGAACATGGCCAGGATCAGCAGCAGGAAGCCGAGCACCCAGCTGATCTCGCGCGGCTTGCGGAAGGCACCGGTGAAGAAGACGCGCAGCATGTGCGCGAACAGGGCGGCCACGAAGATGAGGGCCGCCCAGTGGTGCGCCTGGCGGATGAGCAGACCTCCGCGGACGTCGAAGGAGATGTGCATCGTCGAGTCGAACGCCTCGGACACCAGCAGCCCGCGCAGTGGCGCGTAGCTGCCCTGGTAGACCACCTGCTCAGACGACGGATGGAAGTAGAGGGTCAGGTAGACGCCTGTGCCGACGAGGACGAGGAAGCTGTAGACACAGATCTGCCCGAGCATGAACGACCAGTGGTCCGGGACGGCCCTTCGCAGCAGGTCTTTCGACGAGGAGCGGTATCCCAGTCGGGCGTCCGCCCAGTCGGCGAACTTCTCGCCCCTTCGACCCCTCCGGGGTCCGGCCGTCCCGGCTGCTTTCGTCCGTTCGGTGGGGCCACCTGCGTCGAGCGGTCGGTCCTTGCGTCTCATCTTCTACCTCGTTCCCCTGCGCGTACCGCCGTGACCTGCTATCAGTACGACCGAGCAGTTCACGAAGGTGTGACGGTCAGTGCCGCACAGTGGTCGCGCCGGAACACCGTGTCGCCGGGGAGAATGCGAAGACATGTCACACGCGCTGCGTCTGACCGGTCAGTGGGAAAAACGCACACAGGGAAAAGTGGGTGCCGTATGGATCACGAGGGTGCGGTGCCGATCGCGGAGCTGCTCGACGAGCGACGGCAGCTGCTGGACATCGCGTTCTGGGTGACGGGTGACAGCGGTGCGGCCGAGGAAGTCGTCGCGGAGACCTATCGGCGCTGGTACGCCCTGTCCTCGCCCGAGCGGAGGTGCGTCACAGCACCCCGCGCCTGGCTCGTGCAGGTCGGGGGTGCCATCTGCCTGTCCCGTCCCACGCTGCCGGGGCCGCGGGACGGGCACTTCGAAGGTACCGGTACGGCCCGCGGCACGGTCGCGGAGGGCGTGGGGTGCCCCGAGCCCGAGCGCACCGCACCGACCAGTCCGGTAGGCCGGGCTCACGAGAGCCTCCGGGGACGCCGCTCACGGCCCACCACCACGGAGCGGGACGACACCGTGGTCCAGGCCGTCCAGCAGGCGTGCACCACGGAGGATCCGATATCTCTGGCAGCCCTGCTGGCACCCGACGCCGTCGCGTTCTTCGACGGCGGTGGCAAGGTTCGCGCGCCGACCGAACCCGTCCACGGCAACGAGCGGATCGCCCGCTGCCTGCTGACACTCCTCGCCCGGCGTCCCCGCACCACCCTGCACACCCATTCCGTCAACGGCCGCACCGGACTCGTCGTCCGCTACGACCACCAGGTCGCCGCGGTGATCGGCCTCGACGTCGCGGGCCACCAGGCCGTTCAGGTCTGGGTCGTCCTCAACCCCGACAAACTTCGCTCGTGGAATCAGCAGCGCGCCACCGGACGTCCCTGAGACCAGCATCCGTGGCTCCTCCCGCCCGCGTCCCCTGTCTGCTTCACTGACCACGCCCGTCCCACGTCTGTGACAGATCCTCCGGCACGACGGGCTGAACATCGTGCCCCTGTCGAACCCGTACAGCGTCTCGGCAACGCCGTCGCCCTGGCGAAACCATCGTCATCGTGTGCACCCGTGTCACAACAGTGTCATGGCATGGTCCGGGAGTACGGCGTCCAGCTATACGCACTGTGTATAGTCGGCGCATGCGGTCGGCGGATTCCACGCCGTGCCGCCGATCCGTCCGCACGGCCGAGGCATTCGGCACCCCATGCCCTCACGTCCCCAGGCCTTGCGGACGGCATTCACCCGCAGGAGAGGAACAAGGTGAGCCCGCGTCTGCAACGACGTTTCAAAGGACTTCGCGCGCTCGGCCTCGGCATGCGATTCGCCCTGGCCGGCGGCCGGGAGGGCCTGGTCCGCACCGCGCTGATGGCCGTCGGGGTGGGGCTGGGCGTAGCCATGCTGCTGCTCGCCGCGTCCGTACCGACCGCACGACACCACCGCGACGAGCGCACCCACGCCCGTATCGACGTCAATCTCGACGATCGCGCCATCGACAGCTCAGATCACACTGTGTTGATCAGCGACATCGACACCGTGTTCCGTGGCAAGGAGATCCGAGGGCGCATGGTGCAGCCGGAGGGTGCCGCCGCGCCGCTTCCGCCCGGCGTACGGCGTCTGCCCCGCCCCGGAGAGATGGTGGTGTCACCGGCACTGCGCCGGCTGCTGGCCTCACCCGGCAGCCGTCTGCTGCGCGAGCGACTCGCCCACCCCGTCGTGGGAGAGGTCGGTGACGCGGGTCTGCTCGACCCGGGCGAGTACGTCTTCTACCTCGGCGGAAAGCACATGCTGGAGGGCGTCGGGGACACACGACGGCTGGACCACTTCGGCAAGACCTACCCGCGGAAGCCCCTCTCCCCCGAACTGGTCCTGCTCAGCATCGCGGGGATCGTCGTGCTGCTCGTCCCGATCGGCGTCTTCATCGCCGCGGCCGTCCGGTTCGGCGGTGAGCACCGGGACCGGCGGCTGGCCGCACTGCGCCTGATCGGCGCCGACCGCCGGACGACGGCCACCGTCGCCGCAGGCGAGGTCGCGCTCAGCACACTGGCCGGCACCGCACTGGGTTCGGTCCTGTTCCTGACAGGCCGCCAGTTCGCGGGGCTGGTGGAGATACAGGGGCTGGGCGTCTTCACCGAGGACCTCACCCCGGAGCCCGTGCTGGTGCCCATCACTGTCGTCGCCGTCTTCATGCTCTGCCTCGTCGTCACACGCCTGTCGATGCACAAGGTGGTCGTCGAACCCCTCGGAGTCGTCCGCAGGTCCGGCGGAACCACCCGGCGCCTTTGGTGGCGCACAGCGCTCCCGGTGCTCGGACTGGTCCTGCTGCGAGTGGTCGTCCGGAACCCCTCCGGCCTGCACGGCGGCTCCGGTGTCGTCCTGGTGGCCGTCGGCATGCTCGCGCTGCTCGTCGGCGTCACCGCCGTGCTGCCCTGGACCGTGGAACGTCTCACCCGGCTGTGCGGCGGCTTCGGTCCGCTGTCCTGGCAACTCGCTCTGCGCAGAATGGAGTTGAGCGGTGAGGCCGCCACCCGCCCGGTCAACGGGATCGCCGTCGCCGTCGCAGGTGCCGTGGCGCTGCAGACCCTCTTCACCGGACTGGCCCACGGTCCGCCGGACAGCGCGGCCCGTACGGCCCACCGCGCGTCCTCGTCCCACACGCGCACCGGTGTCGCCCGCCTCGACAGCGGAGCAGAGAACACGGCGGCGTACGTTCCGGTCCTCGCCGCGACTCCCGGCGTGCGGGAGGCCGTCGGTTTCGCGGAGTTGTCCGTGAGCCCTCCGGACGGCGGATTCACGCAGACGGTCCGCATCGCCGACTGCGCCCAGCTGCGCCGACTGGCGTCCCTGCCGTCCTGTTCCGACGGGGACGCATTCCTGACCACACCTCCGGGCATGGACCGCGCCCACGACATGACCACGTGGCAGGCAGGCATGACGCTGCGCGTCGGCGCGGACGGACCCGGGTGGCGGACCCCGCGCATCACCGCGACCGTCCCCGCCGCGAGCGCCGACCCCGCGGGCGACGCCGCCGAACGGATACTGCTGGCCACACCCAAGGCGGCGGGACCGACGGTGCTGGAAGACGCTGTCAGCACCATCAGGCTCACCTGCACGACCACGACCGAGGACGTGCAGGACCGCGTCCGTACCACGGCTGCCCGGCTGGACCCGTCCTTCGCCGTCGACTTCCCGGGACAGCCCGACAAGGACACGGCCCTCGACGGGGTCCGGCGGGCGCTGCTGGCCGGGGTGACGGCCGTCCTGCTGCTGATCGCGGCAAGCATGCTGCTCGGTGCGCTCGAACAGATCCGGGACCGTGCGCGGGTCCTGGCCGTACTGTCCGCGTTCGGCACGCGGCGTCGTACGCTCGCCGGATCCGTGCTCTGGCAGACCGCGCTCCCGGTCGCACTGGGCCTGCTCGTCGCCGGGTTGATCGGGACGACGCTCGGCGGCACGCTGCTCGGTATCGTCGGCAGGCCCGTGGTCCACGACTGGAGCGCTCTGCTGGCCATGGCCGGCATCGGCGCGGTCGCCTCCGTCGGCGTGACCCTGCTGACGCTGCCCACGCTGTGGCGGTCCACGCGACCGCAGGGACTGCGGCACGAGTGAGCGCCCGGTCCGAGGTGGCCCTGTGCCCCGTCACGACGCCGTGGACGGGGCGGGACCGCAATAGCGGCGATGTCACCGCGGACACCGGGCCGCGGTTCGGCCGGTCACCGCGGCCTGGGAGTCCGCGGTGACCGCAGGGACCTTTCGTACCGGGTCTTCCTGGGGCCGTCGCTCCCGCGTGCCTTGGTGTCCAGGGCCGGAGCCGTCACGAGGGCATCCGGCAGAGCACGGCGTGAGGTGATTCCGAGCTTGGTGTAGACCTTGCGCAGATGCCACTCCACCGTGTGGGGGCTGATGAACAGTTCCGCGCCGATCTTCGCGTTGGTCAGGCCGTCCGCGGCGAGGGTCGCGATCTGGGACTCCTGCGGGGTCAGATCGGCGGCCGGCACGGCCACGCGCGTCCTGACGTGCTCGCCGGTGGCGATCAACTCGCGACGGGTCCGCTCGGCGAAGGCGTCCGCCCGCATCCCGTCGAACATCTCGTACGCCTCGCGAAGATGCTCACGGGCCAGCGCGGGACGGCGGCTGCGACGCAGCCACTCGCCGTACAGGAGGTGCGTACGAGCGACCTCCACGGCCACCCCGCCGCGGCCGAACTCCTCGATCGCGGTCCGGTAGAGGCCGTCCGCCTCGTCGCCGTCCGCGAGCAGTGCCCGGCTGCGGGCGCAGGCGCCGCGGGCCCAGCCGGAGTCGGCGGCACGGGTCAGTTCGATCAGCCGGTCGAGTGAGGTCCGGGCCTGGTCGAACTTGCCGCACCGGGTGGCGGCCTCGACGTGTTCGACCAGCGAGAGGCCTGTGAAGTTGAAGCCGTCGTGCTCGATGCCGGAGCGTGCGGCGACCAGGGCTTCTTCATAGCGTGCCAGCCCGTTGAACAGCACGCCCTGGATGTAGCCCATGGCGCCCAGGAGAGATACCTCGCCCCGTTCCACGGCGCTGGCCCGGGCCTCCTCGACGATGCCGGCGGCGACATCGGCGTCGCCTTTCCATGCGGCCAGGACGAGTGCGGCGTACTTGTGCGGGGCGTGACCGGTCGCGGCGGCGATCGCGTCGGCCTCGTCGATCATCCGGGCCGCCTCGGCGAAGTCGCCGTAGTGGATGTGCACTCCGCCGGCGTAGATGAGCGCGGGCGGCAGCGCACCGAGCGCTCCGACGTCGCGGGCCAGGCGCACCGCACGGCTCGCCAGGACGTCCCACGCGTGCAGGTCCCACGCGTAGTGGATGAAGGCCTCCAACGCGACCGGGGCCAGCAGGAGCCAGCGCATCGTGGCCTCGCGGGTGGGAAGTTCCTCGTGCGCGAGGAGCTCCAGGGCGCTGCGCAGGGTCGTGAGACCGGTGTCGTAGTCATCTGCGAGGAGTGCGGCCACCCCGTCCAGAAGGAGGTCGGCGGCGGCCGAACCGGACGGCGGCGCCCCCGAGCCGCGGGCTGCGGCGGCCGCGGCGCGTGCGCCCGTCGGACCGTGCAGCCTGCCCGCGAAGATCGTGGCGCTGATCGCTTCGAGATAGGTCTCCCGCGCCAGCGGCGATCGGGTGGCGGCGAACTGTGCGGCGGCCTCAAGGAGCAGGGGTGCGGCCTCGTCGCTACGGCTGCGGGCGAAAAGGATCCGTGCCCGCAGCCGCGCCAGACGTGCACGGTTCAGAGCGCTGAGGGGGCACAGCGCCGCAAGAGTCGCCTGCTCCGTCGCCCGGTCGGGTGCGGCCGCCGAGAAGTGCGCCTCGGCGGCGGCGACCGCCCGGCGCCCACGGGAGCCGGCGTCCGGCGTCAACTGGGCTGCCCGCTCCAGCAGTACGGCTTCGGCGGCGATGCCGCCGCGCTGCCGCGCGCGGTCCGCCGCCTGTTCCAGACCAGCGGCCACGTCCTCGTCGGGACCCGCGGCGGCCTGGGCGGCGTGCCAGGCGCGCCGGTCGGGGTCCGCGGCCGGGTCGGTGGCCGCGGCCAGCGCCCTGTGCACCGCACGGCGTTCCTCGGGGTCGGCCTGGTGATAGACGGCCGAACGGACCAGCGGGTGCCGGAATCGGATGGACCCGTGAAGATCGATCAGACCTGCGGCCCTGGCCGGCTCGGCGTCGGGGGTGACCTCAAGAGCGGCGGCCGCACGTACCAGCAGGGCCGCGTCACCGACCGGTTCCGCGGCGGCGATCAGCAGCAGCGTCCGGGTTGCCCGTGGCAGCGGACCGAGCCGTTCGGCGAAGTCCCGCTCGACACGGCTCGACACCGTTCCCCGGGCGCTGCGGTACGTGGAGGAGTCCAGGCCGTAGGCCAGCTCCGCGGCGCTTCGGCCCCGGGAGAACTCAAGAAGCGCGAGGGGGTTGCCGTGCATCTCGGCCACGAAGCGGTCCCTGACGCGCTTGTCCAGTCTCCCGCCGACGGTGCTGCCCAGGAGTTCCGCGGCCGCAGTGGCGTCGAGCCCGCCGATCCGCGACTCCGGCAGACCGGCGAGTGCGGCCTGTCCCTCGGGGTCGCGTGCCGCGAACACCATCGCGACGGCCTCGGCGAGCAGCCGCCGGGCCACGAACTCAAGCGTCTGCAGGGACACTTGATCCAGCCACTGGGCGTCGTCGACCACGACGAGCACCGGTCGGCTCTCGGAGGCCCGGGTGAGCAGGGTCAGCACGGCCAGGCCGACCAGGAAGCGGTCGGGCGGATCTCCGGCCGCCATCCCGAACGCCACGCGCAGCGCTCCACGCTGGGGGCCCGGGAGCGCGTCCAGCTGGCCGAGGAAGGGCGCGCACAGTTGGTGCAGGCTCGCGTAGGGCAGCTCCATGTCCGCCTCGACGCCCTGTGCCCGAGTGACCGTCACCTGGTCCGCCTTGGCCACCGCGTACTCCAGGAGTACCGACTTCCCGATGCCGGCCTCGCCGCGGAGCACCTGTACGCGGGACTCGCCTGCGCGCAGCGCGACCAGTAGTTCGTCGAGCACCGCGCATTCACGGTGTCGGCCGACCGGGCCGGAATGCGAGCTGGCGATCATGAGGAGCGACTCCTGGGGACTCGGCGGACGGCTGCCCCGGCGGGTGTCGGGGTGATCGCTGGACGACGTGGGGCGGGACCCTGCGGCGGCGGGGCGTGAAACCCTTGTGAACTGCGTGTCTGCTCCGTCCTCGCGGTGCTGTGACGGTGCGTGGGACTGGCCCGCGCACACCCGTTTCATCAGGTTGACCGGGATGTGGCTGAATCTGTGACGAGCGGAGCGCCTGCTTTTCCGAGCCGGAAGCAGATCTTCGCCCGGCACGCCGGGAACACGCAATGAGGTGGGCGCGGGACGGCCCAGCCGGACTCCTGCCCACCCCGTTCCGACGACCGCACGCGGTCGTTGAGGCCGCACGCGGTCGTTGAGGCCGCGCGCGGTCGTTGAGGCCGCACGCTGTGATCGGGGCGGCACGCGGTCGCGATGGCGACGTGGTCTCAGATCAGTTCGAGTCCGCCGTCGACGGTGATGACCTGGCCGGTCGCGTGGCGTCCGGCGGGTTCGGCCAGTCGCAGTACCCAGTGGGCCATCTCGTCCGCGCCGGCGATGTGGTGCGTCGGGATGCGCTCACGCTCGTAGGCGTACATGTCGTTGGCGGCTTCGGGGCTGAGGCCCGCGTGCAGCATGACGTCGGTACGGGTCGGCCCGGGAGCTACGGAGTTGACGCGGACGCCCTCACCGGCGAGTTCCAGTGCCCAGCTGCGCGTCAGTTGCTCGACGGCGGCCTTCGTGGCCGCGTAGTGCGCCCCGCCGGCCATGGGACGGTGCCCGTAGGTGCTGGAGAGGTTGATGATCGTGCCGGAGGTCTTCCGCAGGTGCGGCAGAGCCGCGTGCGCGAGGAGGCTGGGGGCCACGACATTGAGCGCGAGGAGGCCCAGGACGGTCTGCTTGTCGGTCTCGGCGAGCGGCATGACCGCGGTCGCTCCGGCGTTGTTGATCAAATAGTCGAGGCGTCCCCACCGCCGGACAGCGGTCCTGACGACATCGGCGGGTGCCCCGTCGTCGCAGACATCGACGGCCAGGATCTCGATGTTGCTGTTCATCGCCGCCGTCTCCTTCAGCGGCTCCTCGCGGCGGCCCACGCCGAGCACGTGCGCGCCGGCCTCCGCGAACGCGACGGCGGTGGCACGGCCGATGCCGGATCCTGCTCCGGTGACGATCGCGACGTGTCCGGACATGGTGCGGCTGATCGATTCCATGGTCATGAGACCCTCATCGTTCGAAGTTCATTGAACATCGAACATAATGTGCAAGCGTGTGCCACTGAGTCAAACGAGGCCTCCCCTGCCGGGCAGTGAAGACAGTCACAACGTTGTCATATTCGTCGTATCGCCCCGCGAGCGATGTGCCTTACTCTGGCCGCATGTCCGAACACGACCACCATCCGGCCCAGTCCGACGCAGAGGTGACACTGCCCCGACTTCTGGGCGTTCTCAGCGACCCGACGAGGCTGGGCATCGTGCGTGTCCTCTCCGACGGCGCCGAACGCGGCTGGGGCCAACTGTGCGCGCCCGTCGCCAAGTCCACGCTCAGCCATCACCTGAAGACGCTGCGCGAGGCGGGCGTGACACGGACCCGCCAGGAGGGCACGCGGTGTTACGTCACGCTGCGCCGTGACGCCCTCGACGACCGGTTCCCGGGACTGCTCTCGGCCCTCCTCGACGCCGCCGCCACCGACAACGTCGGCGCCCATGTCACGGAGCTCACCAAGGACACCTGAGCCCTGCCAATCCGCACGGCGGTCAGTGGGGCATCAGCAGCATGACCGCAGTGCCCAGGGCCATCGCACCGTCACGCACATGGTGGTAGGGCGCCACGGCGGGCCCGCCGCGGACCGCATCGGCCACCGCCCGCAGCGAGGGCATGGACCGTGTCAACGACCGCAACGAGCAGCCCAGCAGGACGAGTACCAGAACCGCGGTGACCGCCGGAGCAGCGGCCGGGAGGCCCGCCACGCCACCGGACAGCGTGGCGTGGTGTGCGTGCACCATCCATGTCATCGCCGCCGTTCCGGCCATGTGCGGCAGCACGGCAACGGACTCGGTCGCACGGTCCTCGATCCGTCCGAGCAGGCTCAGCGGAAACCAGAGCGTGGCCCCGGCGAAGAAGACCGTCATCGTCGCCTTGGGCAGCCCCCAGCCCCAGGGCATGACCGCCATCGCCAGGGCCATGGCAGCGTGCAGGAAGTGACCGACCCGGGCGCGCCACGCATCGTCCGCCGAACGCAGCGCGTGCCACAGCGTGTGGGCGGCCACGACGGTGAACAGCGCTGTCAGCAAGGCGCGCGGCACGAGTGCGGCCGTCGTGCCGGCCGACATCGACACGATCGTGCTGGTCGCGAGGAACGTCATGCCTGGGTGACCGGGCTTCCGGAGCATCTGTGACAGCGACCGCGGTCGGCCTCGTTCGGGCGTGCGCAGCCACCGCCGTCCCGCCGGCCCCCGGTGCGGAGCGAGCGAGCGACGACGGTGTCACAGCATCGCCGGGTGCGCGGTCTTACCGACCAGAGCGGTCCTGCCGACCGGACAGGTCGACCGTACGGGCGCGTCTTCGGGCGCCTTTCCGCCCGCTATGTAGGAGGAAACAGGGCACCCCGCCGACGG
Organism: Streptomyces sp. NPDC060205; assembly: GCF_042728395.1. Lineage (NCBI taxonomy): Bacteria > Bacillati > Actinomycetota > Actinomycetes > Kitasatosporales > Streptomycetaceae > Streptomyces > Streptomyces sp. NPDC060205. The sequence goes on along the minus strand of NZ_JBHWZP010000291.1, from coordinate 730 downwards.
ATCGCGGACGCCGGCGCATCGCGGACACCGTCGCACCGCGGACGGCAGGCCCTTTCCCCATGAAGCCACCAACACACAGAAGGGCGTGCGCCATGCATGCACGAAGCGACCAGACCGCAGGCCGGACGTCGAACGCGTACGCGGAACTGACCGGCGCCTACACCATCGATCCGGTCCACAGCACGATCGGTTTCGCCGTCCGGCACGCCATGATCTCGAATGTCCGGGGGAGGTTCACCCGCTTCGAAGGCCTCCTCAAGGTCGACGGGTCCCGCCCTGCGGGTTCCGAGGCGTATGTGAGTGTGCAGACGGACAGCCTGGACACGGGAATCCAGGAACGCGATGCACATCTCAAAGGACCCGACTTCTTCGACTCGGCGACGTTCCCGCTGATGGCTTTTCAGAGCGCCGGGATCGTCCAGCTCGGCGACGGCACCTTCCGCCTCGACGGCCGTCTGCGCATCAAGGACATCGAACTCCCCCTCGCCCTGCACGTCACGTTCGGAGGGGCCGGCGAGGACGCCTACGGACAGCACCGGATCGGCTTCGAAGGCACGGCCACGCTCCGGCGCTCGGACTGGGGTCTGACCTGGAACACGGCACTGGGGACAGGCGGCGTCCTCATCAGTGACAAGGTCGCACTGACGCTCGACATTTCCGCGGTCAGGGTCGAGAAGGCTCCGGCGGCCTGACGGACGACAGTGAGAGACGGATGGGGTGGGGGCGGGAC
>NZ_JBHWZP010000290.1:0-11883 GCF_042728395.1 Streptomyces sp. NPDC060205 | reverse complement strand
CAAACCATCCCGTCGATATGGACTCTTGGGGACGATCAGCCTGTTATCCCCGGGGTACCTTTTATCCGTTGAGCGACGGCGCTTCCACAAGACAAACGGTGGGCGTCAGCCGAGGCGCTTCACCAGCGCCCGGTACTCGTCCCAGAGCTCCACCGGCGTGTGCTCCCCGAACGTGTTCAGATGCTCAGGCACCAGCGCCGCCTCCTCACGCCAGACCTCCTTGTCGACCGTGAGCAGGAAGTCGAGGTCGGACTCGGAGAGTTCGAGACCCTCCGTGTCGAGCGCGCCCTTCGCCGGCAGCACCCCGATCGGCGTCTCGACACCCTCGGCGCGCCCGTCGAGCCGGTCCACGATCCACTTCAGGACCCGGCTGTTCTCGCCGAAGCCGGGCCAGACGAACGTGCCCTCGGCGTTCTTGCGGAACCAGTTGACGTAGTAGATCTTCGGGAGCTTCGCCTGGTCCTTGCCCTTGGCGACATCGACCCAGTGGCCCATGTAGTCGCCCATGTTGTAGCCGCAGAACGGCAGCATCGCGAACGGGTCGCGGCGCAGCTCACCGACCTTGCCCTCGGCGGCGGCGGTCTTCTCGGAGGCCACGTTCGCCCCGAGGAAGACACCGTGGTTCCAGTCGAAGGACTCCGTGACCAGCGGCACGGCCGTGGCCCGGCGGCCACCGAAGAGGATCGCCGAGATCGGCACGCCCCGCGGGTCCTCCCACTCGGGCGCGATGATCGGGCACTGCGCGGCGGGCGTGGTGAACCGGGCGTTCGGGTGGGCGGCCGGGACACCCGACTCGGGGGTCCAGTCGTTGCCCTTCCAGTCCGTCAGATGGGCGGGCGTCTCCTCCGTCATGCCCTCCCACCACACGTCGTTGTCGTCGGTCAGGGCGACATTGGTGAAGACGGAGTTGCCCCACAGCGTCTTCATCGCGTTGGCGTTGGTGTGCTCACCGGTGCCGGGCGCGACCCCGAAGAAACCGGCCTCGGGGTTGATCGCGTACAGCCGCCCGTCCTCGCCGAAGCGCATCCACGCGATGTCGTCGCCGATGGTCTCCACGGTCCAGCCGCGGACGGTCGGCTCCAGCATCGCGAGGTTCGTCTTGCCGCAGGCACTCGGGAACGCGGCGGCGACGTACTTCGACTCTCCCTGCGGAGGCGTGAGTTTCAGGATGAGCATGTGCTCGGCGAGCCAGCCCTCGTCCCGGGCCATGACGGAGGCGATGCGCAGCGCGTAGCACTTCTTGCCGAGCAGCGCGTTGCCGCCGTACCCGGAGCCGTACGACCAGATCTCGCGGGTCTCCGGGAAGTGGGAGATGTACTTCGTGGGGTTGCACGGCCACGGCACGTCCGCCTCGCCCTCCTCCAGCGGCGCCCCGAGCGTGTGCACAGCACGCACGAAGAAACCGTCGGAGCCGAGCTCGTCCAGCACCGGCTGGCCCATCCGGGTCATGGTGCGCATGGACACGGCGACGTACGCGGAGTCGGTGATCTCGACCCCGATGGCGGAGAGGTCGGAGCCGAGCGGGCCCATGCAGAACGGGACGACGTACATCGTCCGGCCGCGCATCGAGCCGCGGAAGATCCCCCCGTTGCCCTCCTTGCCCCGGAAGACCTCCCGCATCTCGGCGGGGTCCTTCCAGTGGTTCGTCGGGCCGGCGTCCGCCTCGTCCTCGGAGCAGATGTACGTCCGGTCCTCGACCCGGGCGACATCGGTCGGGTCGGAGGCGGCGTAGTAGGAGTTCGGGCGCTTGATCGGGTCGAGCTTCCTGAAGGTGCCCTTGCGGACGAGCTCCTCGCTCAGTCGCTCGTATTCGGCCTCTGAGCCGTCACACCAGACCACGCTGTCCGGCTGCGTCAGTTCGGCGATCTCGTTGACCCACGAGATCAGTTCCTGATGGTGGGTGGGGACGGTGTCGGAAGAAGAGGGAGCCGCGATGTCGCGCGCCACGATCGCTCCTAGATGAGGGGTTTTTGTTTTTTGTGCCCCGTGGGGGCTGCGACCCGGATGCTTCACGTAACCGATACTCACCGATCGTGACCGATCGTCACGGATTTTTACCGACCCTTATCGATCTTTTCGGTGGATATCGATCTTCCTGGCGCTCATCCGGTGCCGACCGCACTCATTTGATCATCCGACGGGTCCGCGCATATGTCCAGAGGGCCTCACACCTGAGCAGCGTGAGCATCACCACTCGCCGCCGGGCACTCGCGTGAGACGCTGGCCACTTGGCGCACTTCCGGCGGTCGGCTGACGCGTAACTTACGGTTCCGTAGGTACGATGGAGGGCATGACTGCGCCCAGCCCCGACGCCTCAGCGGAATCGCCGGTCGTCGACCGTGTCGCCGAAGCGCTCTCCCTGCCGCACCCCGTCAAACCAAGACTGCGCGGCTGGCTGCACGCCGGAATGTTCCCTGCGGTCCTGATCTCCGGCCTGGTCCTGACGGCCCTCGCCGGCTCGACCCGCGCCCGTGCGGCCTGCGCGATCTTCGTCCTGACGGCCTGCCTGCTGTTCGGAGTCAGCGCGATCTACCACCGCGGCACCTGGAGCCCGCGCATGGACGGCGTGCTGCGCAGACTCGACCACGCGAACATCTTCCTGATCATCGCGGGCTCGTACACACCGCTGACGATGCTGCTGCTCCCGGAGAGCAAGGGGAAGTGGCTGCTGTGGGGTATCTGGGGCGCGGCCCTCGCGGGCATCGCCTTCCGGGTCTTCTGGATCGGCGCGCCGCGCTGGCTCTACACCCCCTGTTACATCGCGATGGGCTGGGCCGCCGTCTTCTTCCTCCCCGACTTCATGCGGGCCGGCGGTATCGCCGTCCTGGTCCTGGTGATCGTGGGCGGGCTCCTCTACAGCGCCGGCGGAGTGATCTACGCGCTCAAGCGCCCCAACCCGTCACCGCGGTGGTTCGGCTTCCACGAGGTCTTCCACTCGTTCACGCTCGCCGCGTTCATCGCGCACTACATCGGCATCTCGATGGTGGCCTACCAGTACGGATAGCCACGGCGGCCCTCCGGTACGACCGTCCCGGCCGTGACATGGCACCGGCCTCGGCGGATGCCCGACAATGACCGCCATGACGGCCGCACGTACTCCGCCTCCCGCCACCCCCGCCGCTCCCGCGGCGGGCCCCCGGCCGGGACTGCGTGAGCGCAAGAAGATCAAGACGCGCACGGCCATCCGTGAAGCGACGTACGCGCTGATCCGTGAGCAGGGGTACGACGCGACGACGATCGAGCAGATCGCCGAGCGCGCCGAGGTCTCGCCGTCCACGGTCCTGCGCTACTTCCCGGCCAAGGAGGACATCGTCCTCACGGACGAGTACGCCCCGCTCCTGGTGGCGCAGCTGCGCGCCCGTCCGCCCGGCGAACCGTGGCTCGACTCCCTCCGGCACGTGTTCAGGGCAGGCATGGCCCTCGGCGCCCCCGCCCCGGAAGAAGCGGAGGCGGCCCGGCTGCGCACCAGGCTGATGGTCGAGGTGCCTGCCGTGCGCACCCGGATGACGGAGAGCATGGCCGTCACCGGCCGCCTGCTCTGCCAGGTCATCGGCGAGCGCACCGGCCGGGCACCTGACGGCTTCGAGGTGCGCGTCGCCGCGATGTCCCTGGTGGGCGCGCTGACGGAGGCGTCCCTGTACTGGGCCGAGCACGGGCACGAGGACGACCTCGGCGCCCTTGTCGACCGGGCCCTCGACGTCCTGGAACAAGGGCTCGCTCCGGGATAACCCTGAGGCCACGGACCTGCCCCGCATGTCATCCTGACCCGGTGAACGGACCGGAGATCCATGTCGAATTCGCCCCCGGACTGCGGGTGTTCGTCCCGCACGGACGCCGGTCGGGGGCCACGCCCGTCGCCACCGACGGCTCCTCCACGCTGGGCCACGTCGTGGAGTCGCTGGGCGTCCCGCTGACCGAGGTCGGGGAACTCGTGGTGAACGGCAGCCCGGTGACCGTCTCGCATCTGCCCGCGCCGGCCGACTCCGTCGAGGTCCGCGCGGTCGAGCGCCCCCAGCCGGTGCCGGGCGCCCCTCTGCGCTTCCTGCTCGACGTCCACCTGGGCACGCTGGCGCGCAGGCTGCGACTGCTCGGCGTCGACGCCGCGTACGAGTCGCTGGACATCGGCGACCCCGCTCTCGCGGCGAGATCCGCGGCCGAGCGGCGGGTGATGCTCAGCCGGGACCGCGGCCTGCTGCGGCGCCGGGAGCTGTGGGCGGGGGCGTTCGTCTACAGCACCCGACCGGACGAACAGCTACGGGACGTCCTCGGCCGTTTCGCCCCCGCCCTGCACCCCTGGACCCGCTGCACCGCGTGCAACGGACTGCTCACGGAGGCCTCGAAGGACGAGGTCGCCGAGCAACTTCGAGGGGGTACGCGACGGTCTTACGACGTGTTCGCGCAGTGCGCGCAGTGCGGGCGGGCGTACTGGCGGGGCGCCCACCACGAGCAGCTGGAGGCGATCGTGGACCGGGCGCTCACGGAGTTCGGCGCCCCCTGAGCCCACCCCGCAGGCCGACGCGGACCGCTCGCCACCCGCCCTCGCCTACGCCCGGCCCTCCAGATAGCGGGTGTGGGACTCCTGACGCCGGGCCTCCGTCTCCCGCAGACCGGCGGCCAGGGCCTCCGCCTCCTCGTGCAGCAGCGTCAGCTGCCGCTCAAGATGCCGCTCGGGCGCCTCCGTACCGGGCGCGAGCCGCACCCACCACCGCGTCCGTACGAACGTGTCGACGGCCTCCGGCACATCCGTGCGCACGGCCCGGGACAGCGCGTGCACCCCCTCCGGGTCCTGCGCGAGGATCTCCGCGACCCACCCCGGATCGAGCAGCGCCGCCAGCAGCTCGGTCAGCTCGGTGAGCCGCCCGGCGGCGGCGGGCGGCAGCTCGACGTCCGCGAGATAGGCCCGCAACCTCCCGAAGTCGGCCCGGATCTCGTCCAACTGGGCGGACGGATCCGGGAAGTCCGGCAGCGGCGGGCGCTCCGGCGGGGCGATCAGCGCGCCCGCCCCGTACAGACCTACGACGACGACGGGCCAGTACGCACCCGCGACTCCTGCGAAGGTCAGCCCGAGACCGGCGATCCCGCAGGCGCTGCCGGTGAGGTTCTTACGGGACTCCAGAAAGCCGAGGAGTCCGTTGGCCTTGCCGGCCCCGCTGGTCTCATTGGTAGCCACGGATCTCCTTGAAGGCGCCGTCCAGCGAGCCCTTCCGCGCGTCGAAGAGACGGCCGCCGGTCAGCTCGGCGATGTGTTCCAGCTCGCTCCGGTCGGAGTCGCCGAACAGGATCGGGAAGACGGGAATCCGCCGCTCGGCCGCGGACAGCCGCCCGTAGAACCCGTCGAACTCCGCCGGGCTCGCACCCTCCGTGTTCTCGCCGTCCGTCATCAGCACGACCGACGTGAACGTGTCGGCATCGGCCCCGAGCTGCTCGTACGCCTTCTGCAGCGACGTGTAGATCGCGGTGTCGCCCTCCGCGGTGAACGCCCGTGTGTCACTGCGGATCGCGTCGAGCCCCGAACGCGGGTCCTCGGGCCGCACGACATGCGTGCGTACGCTCTTGACGGCCGAGCCGAACGGCATCAGCGTCACCTCCTCGCGTTCGCGGAAGTCGCCGGTCAGGTCCGTGAGCGCCTTCTTCAGCCGCCCGAGCCGCCCGTCCTCACCCATCGAGCCCGAGGTGTCGAGCACGTACACGGTCCGGGAGGGCCGGCGCAGCTTGTTCTCGTACGCGTCGAGGAGCCCGTCCGCGACGGAACGGCTGCCCGGGAACGGCAGTTCGCGGCGCCTGGTGGTGTCGAGCCCCGCGGCGGGCCGCACGGACGGCACGACGGGCCGGCGCAGCGTCCGCTCGGTGATCAGCCGCTGGGTCGCCGGGGTGCGCAGGGCCTCGGTGAGCCGCCTGACGTCCTCCCGGACCTCCCGGCCCGTGTTCGTGAGCGAGGAGATCGGATAGTCGGCGGTGACGACCCCGTCCCGCGGCCGGATCACCGTCAGGTCCTTCCTCGACTCCAGCACCGACTCGTAGTTGAGCAGCGCGTCGACGTCACCGCGCCGGTCGTACGCCTGCGCCAGCCAGCCCGACGAACCGGACGTCAGCTTCTGCCCCTTGAAGAACTCCGCCAGCCGGGGCGTCGCCTCCTTCACATCGGCGTCCGTCAGCGCGGACTGGGCGTCGGACAGACCCGAGGCGACGGATACGAGGGTGGAGAAGCCCGAGTTGGAGCGGGACGGGTCGGTCATGCCGTAGGTCAGGCCGCCGCGCACCGCCTTCTCGACATCGGCCCAGGTGACGTCCTCGGGCTTCCACCCCAGCTTCCGTACGGTGGCGGGCTTCACCCCGATCGCCAGCGGGCTGGACATCACGGGAGTCTCGGACACGACCTGCTTCGCGGCGGCGGGGGTGAGGCGGAGGTAGTCGTTCGAGGACAGCCAGACGGCGTCGTACGCGCCCTTCACCCTGCCCTTCGCGAGGAGGTCGACGGCATCGAGCGTGCCGATGTAGGTGGGCTCGACCTTGATGCCGGTGTCCTTGTGGACCTGGTCCAGGACGGGGGCCATGTCGGCGAGTTCGCTTGACGCGAGTATGCGCAGCGTGCCGGGCTCCGGCTTGCTGCTTGAAGGGCTTGGCCCTTCTACGGCTGAGGTGCATCCGGCGGTCATTACTGCCAGCGCGATGGCGGCTGCTGCTCCGTGGGTGGTCCGTGCCCACCTGTTCCGCCCTGCGGAACGCCTGCCCACGGACCAGCGGGGTGCAGGAGTGCGAGGGTCTCTCATGTGAGGTGGCCTCCGTCCAGGGCGCCTTGTGTGCGGCTGCGTTCCAAGTACGCCGTGGCGTGCTGGAGTTCCGAGGTGAGGGACTCGACCGTCGCCGCCATCGTCTCCGTGGCCTGGGCCTTGTACGTGTCGATGGTGTCCAGGGTCTGGTAGATCTGCTGGAAGGCCGAGCGGAGCGTCTCCGCCCCCACGGCGGGGTCGGCGGCGATGCGCTGGATCTCGCCGCTCTGCGTGGCGAGCATCTCCGCGTTGCCGCGGATGAGGTCCTCCGTCGTGCCGCGCAGCGCGTTGACCTGCTCGACGACCTTGCGCTGGTTGTCGAGGGCCGAGGCGAGCATGACCGAGATGCGCAAAGCGGAGACCGTGGTGGTGGCCGCGCGGTCGACGCCCTTGATCAGCTCCTCGTTGTTGCGGCGCACGACGTCCATCGCCAGATACCCCTGGGCGCACACCGCGAGCTGGGTGAGCAGGTCCTGGTGCTTCTGCCGTACGGGGAAGAGGACGTCGGCGCGCAGGGTGTCCGCCTGCGCGGGATCCCGCGCCTCCACCCCACCGATGTGCCCCTCGACCGCCGCGTCCAGCGCCTCGGTCAGGACGACGTACTCCTGGAGCTTGCCCATCGAGTCCCAGAGGCGGACGCGTTCGGTCTGCAGGGCGGCGTTGTCGCGCCGCAGTTCGTCCTGGCCGCCGCGCAACGAGCCCACGATCCTGTTCAACGTGCCCTGCGCGGACGCGTACTTGGCCACATGGTCGCGGAGCTTGTTGCCGCCGGGCAGCCGGGACAGCAGCTTGCGGGCCCGGCCGCCGGGCAGGTCGCGCGGGTCCAGGTCCTCGACGGTGCGCCGTAGTTCGACGAGGGAGGACGAGACGCGGGACTGGGCGTCCTCACCGTTCGCGGGCAGGGCGCGGATCGTGCGCTCCAGCATGCGGTTCGACTGGGCGGCGGCGCCGCGCATCTCCCCGGAGCCGAGCGCGACGATCTCGCCGATCTTCCCGGCGAACGCGGGGGAGCGGGCGTCGAGCGCGGCGAGCCCGTCGACGTACTCGGCGGCCTTGCGCGCCATGTCCGTACGGACGGACTCGTCGACCGGTACGAGCCCGCCGGCCCTCTCCTTCGGCACGGCCGCGACGGCCTCGGGAGGGGTGAGGGTGAAGGTGTCCCCGGTCGTGTCCTTGTTCGCGTTCCCGATGGTGCTCATGTGCGGTTTCCCCCTAGTCCCGGGCCCGGCGTGCCATCTCGTGCAGCACCTTGGAGGCGGGCACGGGCACCTGCCGGACACCGGTCAGCGTCTGGTTGAGGTAGGTGGTGTGGGCGTCGGTGGCCGCCGTGAACTCGGCGGCGGCGCCCTGGGGCCGGAACCCGTGCCGCACCGCGAGCCGCCGCAACTCCTTGTCGGTCCCCAGCAGTTCACCGAGGGCGCGGCCGTCCGCCGTGAGCGGGACGACCGTGTGGTCGCTGTTGGCGGTGGTGTCCGGGTAGAGGACGACCAGGTCGTCGACGCCCTGTCCGCCCGCGAGGAGGGCGGCGACCTGGGACTCGTACACGAGGACCAACGGGTTGCCGACACCGCTGACGAAGTCGCGGAAGGCCGCGTCCGTGCTGGTCTGCTGGGAGCCCTGGACGCTGATCAGCTTGCGCATCAGGGGCGCGGTGCGGCCGACCGCGGCGGTGCCGTCGGCGACCCGGCCGCCGTCGGCGACGTAGGAGGCGGCGGCGAGGTACAGGGCGCCGGAGTTCGAACTGGTCGGATCTGTGCTGGAGATGAACAGCGTTCCGCTCAACTCACCGTGCTTCTGCGCACCCTTGAGCTGCTGCCAGGTCCGGTCGCCCCCGGCCGCCTTGAGATAGGCGCCCATGTGCAGAGAGCCGTTGCCCTTCCCGCCCAGAGCCGCCAGGCCGTTGGCCGCCAGTACCTCGGCGGCGCTGCGGTGTGCCACGACCACGAGGGGCGAGTAGAAGGGGCGTGGCAGGGGCTGCCGTACGTGGTACTTCGAGGCGAGTTCCCCGGCGGGCGCCTGGCTGGAGGGGAACGCGAAGTCGTACCCCTTGAGGTCGAGTCCCTCCATGGCCCAGGACCCGGAGGTCTCCGTCTCCACGGTGTAGCCCTTGGCAGCCAGGGCCTTCACCACATCCGGGTCGGCGAAGAACTCCGCCTTCTCCGACCCGATCACTCCCCGCACGGTCTTCGTTGCCGTGCTGCTGTCCTGGTCTTCGCGACCCGCTACGACGGCTGCTGCCACTCCGCCGATCAGGAATACCGCCAGGACGATGGCGATGATTCGTCTCACGTCGGGAGCGTGCTCCCGGAACCCAACGTTCCCTGTTGCTTCGCATGAACAAGGGGTGACGACCGCATCCCAGTACGCAACCGGACCGGAGCGTTCCGTTCTGGGGCCGCGCGCCCCAGCGTCCCGCGGTCCTCCGCCGGACGGGCTAAAAGGACTTGGGGGCCAGCCCCGAAACCCCCGGTCCTCAAACGCCGGACGGGCTGAAAGGACTTCGGGGCGCGCGAGTCCGGTCCCTGCGGGTCACTGATTCGGGGGCCAGCCCCCGGGCCCCCGGTCCTCAAACGCCGGACGGGCTGAAAAGACTTGGGGGCCAGCCCCCAAACCCCCGGTCCTCAAACGCCGGACGGGCTGAGAGGCCGCGGACGGGCTGGGAGGCTGCGGACGGGCTGAGGGGCCGCGGACGGGCGAAAGGCCGCGGACGGGCTGCAGGGGGATCTCAGGGCGTAGCCCTGCTCTTGAGGGGCGCGGGGAACTGCGCGGGTAGCCCCCGCCGGGCCGCAGGCGGGAAGCGGGCGGTGCGCGCAGTGTGAAGAAGGGCCGCACCCATCAGGGTGCGGCCCTTCACCACATGCGTGGCACCCGGCCCGCACGTCGCTGCGGGTGCGCGCGGACCGGGGCCGATCGGGGGACCGGACGCTCAGCCGACGGTGAGCGCCGGTTCCGCGGCGGCAGCGGCGACGGCGACGGCAGCCGCATGCGCATCCATGCGCTGCGCGGCCAGAATCGCCCCCGCCGTATCCGCCCGGGACGCGGCAACGACAAGCGCCCGCCCCGCAAGGGCATGCGCCCGCTGGTGCAACCCGGCGGACACCGGCCCACGACCGCCACCGACGGCGGACGCGACCGCCGCACGGACGGGCGGACGCCCGCCACGCAGCCGCGTCACCTGCTCGGCCAGCCGCTCCGCGGCGGCGTCGAGTTCGGCGGAGGCGGACGGTTCGAGTCCGCGGAGCTCGTCCGTGACCGCGAGCAGTGCCGCCAGATGACCGGCGAGCTGGATGTCCAGCTCCTCCTCGCGCGACCGATGGGGAAAGTCGGCGGTGCCGGCCATCGTGTGGACCGACTTGGTGCGGATCGGTTCGTACATGGGAGATGGCCTCCTGTGCTCTGACAGGAAGCCATCCTAGCTTAGATTTCGTCTAAAGTTGAGCAGACTCCGAAAAGGGAGCCACCCGACCACGCTGGGTGACCAGGTGTCAGTTCTGTCCGTAGCCGTCCAGGAAGTTCCCGATCCGGGTCACCGCGTCCGTCAGATCCCGGGCGGTCGGCAACGTGACGACCCGGAAATGGTCGGGTTCCGGCCAGTTGAAGCCCGTCCCCTGCACGACCATGATCTTCTCGCCGCGCAACAGGTCCAGCACCATCCGCCGGTCGTCCTTGATCTTGTAGACCTTCGGGTCGAGACGGGGGAAGAGATAGAGCGCACCCTTCGGCTTCACGCAGGTCACGCCCGGAATCTCGGTCAGCAGCTTGTGCGCCACGTCCCGCTGCTCGCGCAGCCGCCCGCCGGGCAGGACGAGGTCGTTGATGGTCTGCCGGCCACTCAGAGCGGCGACGACACCGTGCTGACCGGGCATGTTCGCGCAGAGCCGCATGTTGGCGAGGATCGTCAGCCCCTCGATGTACGAGTCGGCGTGCGCCCGCGGCCCGGAGATCGCCATCCACCCCACGCGGTACCCGGCCACGCGGTACGCCTTCGACATCCCGTTGAACGTGAGCGTGAGCAGGTCGGGGGCGACCTTGGCGGTCGGGGTGTGCACGGCCTCGTCGTACAGGATCTTGTCGTAGATCTCGTCCGAACAGACCAGCAGATTGTGGCGGCGGGCGATGTCCGTGAGCCCGCGCAGCATCGCCTCGTCGTATACGGCGCCCGTCGGATTGTTCGGGTTGATGATCACGATCGCCTTGGTGCGGTCGGTGACCTTCCGCTCCACGTCGGCGAGATCGGGCATCCAGTCCGACTGCTCGTCGCAGCGGTAGTGGACGGCGGTGCCGCCGGACAGGGAGACGGCGGCGGTCCACAGGGGGTAGTCCGGCGCGGGTACGAGGACCTCGTCGCCGTCGTCCAGCAGGCCCTGCATCGCCATCACGATCAGCTCGGACACGCCGTTGCCGATGAAGACGTGCTCGACGTCCGTCTCTATGCCGAGGGTCTGGTTGTGCATGACCACGGCGCGGCGGGCCGCGAGCAGGCCCTTCGCGTCCCCGTAGCCGTGCGCCGACGACACGTTGCGGAGGATGTCCTCCAGGATCTCCGGCGGGCACTCGAAGCCGAACGCTGCGGGGTTTCCCGTGTTGAGTTTGAGGATGCGGTGGCCTGCTGCTTCCAGCCGCATCGCCTCCTCAAGGACCGGGCCCCGGATCTCGTAACAGACGTTGGCGAGCTTGGTCGACTGGATCACCTGCATGTTCGTGAGCTTACGGGCGGGTAGGGGTTGTCGCGCCGTGTTTCCGCCACGTGAGACGTCCGTCTTGGGGTGGGGGTGCGGGTGGGTGGGGCTGACCGCGCCGTTCCCCGCGCCCCTGAGGGGGTGCCTGCCCGGCGGCTGTGATGTGGGTGCGGCCCGGTGGGGGCGTGCCCAAAAGATTGCGCAGTTCCCCGCGCCCCTTAGGGGGTGGGGGTGTGTGTCTGTTTTCGTGTGCGGCTCGGTGGGGGCTGGTCGCGCAGTTCCCCGCGCCCCTGGAGGGGCTGCGCCCCCCAGGAAGGGGGCTGCGCCCCCAGGAAAGACCTCCGGACTCCGTCCGGATCTCCGACAGGCGGCCGCCTGCTCGGACACTGACCTCGGTACCTGATACGGCCGGGGCAGATCACAAGGAGTAACAC
>NZ_JBHWZP010000289.1:0-12022 GCF_042728395.1 Streptomyces sp. NPDC060205 | reverse complement strand
GAGCGCTCTGGATGCAGCCCCCGCACACATGCACAACCGCCACGATCGCCGTAACGGTTCAGCACGCTCGTTCGAGTGAACGCCCACAGCATTCGCAGGTCACAGGGGGTGCGGACGCCTCATGATTCTGCCGGGGCACCCGGAACGGGCGTAGCCTGGCAACAGCGTGGCGAGGAGAAGCATCAATGAGTGCCGAACTCAGCATGGAGCCGGTCATGACGCAGCAGGACCCCATCGATCTGCTGATCGCGTTCGAGGAAGCGTCCAAGACGCCGATCCGACCCGAGTACGTCGAAGGGACGGTCATCGTGCCGCCGGCACCGAACGACAACCACAATGACGGCGCTTTCGAGCTGTCCTTCCAGTTCCGCGCCGCCGGACTCCGCCTGGTGGGCATGGGCAACGGCTACCGGGCAGCCCACAAGGACGGCCGCACCATGGCCCTGATCGTCCCGGACTTCTATGTACGCCGCCGCAAGGCGACGGAGCTGGACGAGTCGTACCGCAGGGCCCACAAGGGCTGGTACCCCATCGACATGATCGCCCTGGTCGGCGAGGTGACCTCCACCAACCACGAGACGGACACCGGCCCCAAGCTGCGCACCTACGCCGCCGCCGACGTCCCCTTCTACATCCTGATCAACCGTCACCGGAAGACGGCCCACTGCTACTCCGACCCGATCACCCCCGGCGACAACCCCACCGAGGCGTACTACGCCACCGAGACCAAGGTCGAACTGGGCCGCGTCCTCCCGCTTCCGGCCCCGTATCCGACGCTGGAGACGGCTCCCTTCCTGGAGCCGACGGAGTAGCCGAACCGGTCGGGCGAGGCCTCGCCCGACGCGCGACTCCACGCAGTGCACGAAGTGCCGCCCGTCACGATCAGGCAGGCTGTCAGCCGAACCAGTTCACCTGCACCAGCACGATCCGCTCGCCGCGCACGTCGGTCAGGTACGTGAGCATGACCAGGCCCCGGCTCTCCGTCCGCGTACCGGGTCCTGGACCGGTGAAAGCGGCTCCCTCCAGAAAAACCATGGATTCCCGTACGGCGATCTCGTTGGCCAGCCGCTCGGTCTCAGCGCGTGCCGCCGTCGGCAGACCGTCCAGCATGTCGTCCTGGAACAGTTCCCACTGCCAGTCAGCCACCCGCGACCTCACGGTGCGCCGCGCGCACGATTTCCCCAGCCTCCCGGATCGCACGCTCGCGAGTCGCGGGGTCGGGGCTGCTGAGCGCCTGCTCGGCAGCGTGCAGACTGCGCGCGGTCGCGGGGTACCGCTCGATCTCGACGACGACGCCCCACTGCCGGTAGAACATCCGGATCGGTACGACGCTGTCCTCGTCCCCGGCCCGGACGAACGCCTTCTGCAGATCCTCGAAGAATTCGGGAAGCCGCGACGGCACAACGGTGGCCACGGCCTGACGCAGCGCCGGAAGGGTCAGTTCAGGCCGGGGAATGAGCGGACCGTCCTGGTCCGCGTACGGCGTGGTCATCGGCCGCCCCTTCTGCTCGTCGAGCGCCCCTGTGGCACGCGCCCACGCTAGCGCCATTCCCGTCACTTCTTCACGCTCACGAGGCGATCGTCAGCCGCCGGGGCGAGGGTGAGTGCCCACTCCGCGTACACGCTCTTGCCGACGCCGCACACCTCCACGCCCCACCGGTCCGCCAGTCCCGCGACGAGCAGCAGCCCGCGCCCGAACTGGTCGGCGTCCTGCGCCGGGCGGGGCCACGGCAGCCGGTCCCCTCGCGGGTCGCTCACCTCGACGCGGAGCGCGGCGGCGCCGCAGGAGATCCGGACACGGATCAGCCGGTCGTGGAGGCTGCCGTGCAACAGGGCGTTGCTCATCAACTCCGAGACGACCACGGCGACATCCCCGGCGCGGTCGGGATACCCCCACTCCCCGACGAGCCGCGCGGCCCGCCGCCGGGCGAGCGTGACGCTGTGGGCGAGGGGGGTGTAGTCGAGGGAGTCCTCAAAGAGGAGGGGCTGATTCATGAAGATGCGCCTCTCACACGGGGGTTGATGTCGCTGAGTCAGCGACTGAACACGCAACGTAGTCACTCGCACGCTCTGGGAGCAACAGATCTGGGGAAGTTCTTCCCGAATGAGTGAAGGCGGTCCATGGCGTGACGGACTCGGGACACACTGTGACCGTGATCCGATCAACTCAAGCCGCGGGCAACCGGGCATCAACTGTCCTCGGCCGCAGGCTCGGTAGCGAACTGCTGTCGCTGCGGGACGCCGCGGGCAAGACACAGCAGCAGGCCGCCGAGTCCATCAACGCGACCGGCACGAAGATCGTGAAGATGGAGCGGGGCTGGGTGCCCATGCGCGACCCGGACATCCGGGTGCTGTGCGAGTTCTACGGACAGCACGACCGCAAGGCCACGGCCCGGCTGCTGGAACTGGCGAAGCTGGACCGCGAGCGACGTAAGGCCAAGGGCTGGTGGCAGCACTCACCCAACGCCGGCGCGCTGGCCGAGTACATCGCCATGGAGGATGTGGCGAACCGCGTCCGCACCTGGCAACTCTCCCTGATCCCAGGTCTGTTCCAGACGGCGGACTACGCGCGCTCGCTCGCCGTCAGCGACGGCGTGTGGGAGGACCCGGACGACATCGAGCGCATCGTCGAGGTCCGCATGCGACGCCAGGCCCGCCTGCGCGGTGAACACCCGCTCAATGTGTACGCGGTCGTCTGGGAAGCGGCGCTGCGGCAACTGGTCGGCGGACCCGACGTGATGCGGGCCCAGTTGGAACACCTGCTGCAGGTGGCTCAGCTTCCGAACGTACGACTCCAGGTACTGCCGTTCCGCACGGGCGGCCACCCCTGCATCACCGGCCCGTTCAACATCGTCTCGTTCGCGGAGACGGAAGCCGTGGACGTGGTCCATGTAGACGCCATCGCTTCTACGGTGTGGGTGGAGAACCCGGCCGAGAGCAGCACGTACAGCAACTTCTTCGACCGTACGGCCCGCCTCAGCCTCGCCCAGCACGACACCGCCCAGCTCATCGAGCGCATCCGCCAGGAGATCTGACCCCGTGCCCGAGTCCCACTTCATAAAGTCCAGCTACAGCAGTTCGGGCGGCGAGTGCGTAGAAGTCGCCCTCAACGCCCCACACACCGTCGCCGTCCGCGACTCCAAGTCCCCCGACGGCCCGATACTTCACCTCTCCCCCACGGCGTGGGCGGAGTTCACCGCCGCAGGTGCGCTCGACGGCGCCCGCCGACACTGAGTCGCTGACAGTCCCTGCGGCCGACGCGAGAGCAAGCGATCGCCACTCGTCCCCCTGGCCCCCGCCATATTGACGCCCACCCCCCGCCCGGCGATGATCCGAGAGCGCTCTCTGACGTGGACACGATCAGGAGGACCCTCCGGATGTCTCCCACCCGCGGCCGGCTCGCCCGGCTGATTCCGTTCGGGCTCGCCGCCGCCCTCCTCCTCGCCCTCGGGCAGGCCGCCGCGGGCGCCGAGGCCGTCGCCGGCGCGAGCGCCGAGGCCCCCGTGTCCACCCTCGGCCGTACCACCCTCGGCGGCGCCGACCCCAGTGTCATCAAGGTCGGTGACCTCTACGTCGCCGCCAAGTCCGTGGACGGGGGGATCGCCGTCCGGACGGCGTCCACGCTGGAAGGGATCGCCGGCGCTCCCAAGCAGCAGGTGTGGCGGGACACCGGCGGGCTCGGGGAGGTGTGGGCGCCCGAGATCGTGCACCACGACGGCGCCTACCGCATCTACTTCGCCGCCGGAACCGGCGCCGCCCACCGGATGTACCACATCAGCTCGGCCAGCCCGGCCTCCGGCTACTCCGCCGCCACCAAGGTCGCGCTGCCCGGCGACAAGTGGGCCATCGACGGGGCGCCCTTCACCTTCAACGGCCAGCGCTGGTTCGTCTGGTCCGGCTGGGCCGGTGACACCAACGTCGAGCAGAACCTGTACGTCGCCCGGATGGGCAGCCCCACCGCGTCCACCGGCGACCGGTACGTCATCTCGCAGCCCCGCGAGTCGTGGGAGCGGATCGTCGGCAACCCGTACATCAACGAGGCGCCCCAGCCGATCGTCGACCCCAACGGGCAGTTGCACATCGCGTACTCCGCGAACGGCAGCTGGAGCGACCAGTACTGCATCGCCGACCTGCGGCTGCGCTCCGGTGGCGATCCGACGTACGTGTGGGACTGGTACAAGTCCAACGGCTGCCTCTTCGGCTCGCACGCCGCGACCATGATGTCGGGCTGGGACCCGACCCTGTACGTCGACGGCCCCGGCCACCACACCTTCGTCCTGCCGCGCGGCGACGCCACCGCCGGTCCGCCCTCGGGCAACCGCTTCCCGACGATGTTCCACGCGGTCGCCAAGGGCACGCCGTACTCATGGGCCAACCGCTACTGGTACACGGGCACGGCCGTCTGGTGGGGCAACACCACGTACAGCCGCGCCAACGTTCCCGGATCCCCCACCAACACCGGGTTCAGCCTCAAGTTCTTCGAGTGAGCCCCGCGCCCGCGAAGGCGACGGACATGCTCCCCGCAGGTAACGACTCCGTTGCCACGCGGGCAACCTGTTGACGCCTCCCCCGCCCCCGGCCTACCTTCCTCCCATCGATAGGAAACTTTCCTAACAGTGATCCCAGCGGTGATCACTCGGTGGACTTTCCGGTCATCACACTGGGAAGCTGGGCAGCCGAGAGGCAGGTGTCGACAGGCATGGCAGGAACATCCGGTACCCCGGGCACGCCGCGCGTGCTGCGCGCCATGAACGACCGCGCCGCGCTCGACCTCCTGCTGGAGCACGGCCCGCTCTCCCGGACCCGGATCGGCAAGCTGACCGGGCTGTCGAAGCCGACCGCCTCCCAGCTGCTCGCCCGGCTGGAGGCGGCAGGACTCGTCCTCGTCACCGGGACCAGCGAAGGACGCCCCGGGCCCAACGCGCAGCTGTACGCGGTCAATCCGGCTGCCGCCTACGCCGCGGGACTCGACGTGACGCCCGAGCGGATCCTCGCCGCCGTCGCCGATGTGACCGGCCGGACGGTCGGCGAGTACGAGCTGCCCACCCCCGGCCGGCGCGCCGCCCACACCGTCGTACGGCAGGTCACCGACGCCCTCGACGGCGCGGTGAAGGCGGCGGGGCTGGCCCGGGCCGACGTGCAGCGGCTCGTCATCGGCACCCCCGGCGCCTTCGACCCGAACACGGGCCGGCTGCGCTACGCCTCCCATCTGCCCGGCTGGCACTCCCCCGCCCTGCTCGACGAGCTCGCGGCGGCGCTGCCGATGCCCGTCGAGTACGAGAACGACGTCAACCTCGCCGCCGTCGCCGAACAGCGGCTCGGGGCGGCCCGGGGTCACGAGGACTTCGTCCTGCTGTGGAACGAGGGCGGCCTGGGCGCCGCCCTCGTGCTCGGCGGCCGGCTGCACCGCGGCTGGACCGGCGGCGCGGGCGAGGTCGGCTTCCTGCCCGTGCCCGGCGCGCCCCTCGTCCGGCACGTCACCAAGGCCAACAGCGGTGGTTACCAGGAACTGGCCGGTTCCCAGGCCATTCCGAAACTCGCCCGCGAGCTGGGCATCAAGCCCATCCCCACCGGCCCGTACACCGAGGTCGCCGCCGCCCTCGTCGAGCAGGCCGCGGACATCGACGCCGGCCCGCACCGGGAGCTGCTGCAGACGTACGCGACCGGGCTCGCCACCGGTCTCGCCTCGCTCGTGTCCGTCCTCGACCCCGAACTCGTCGTCCTCAGCGGCGCCTCGCTCAGCAGGGGCGGCGAACCCCTGCGCGCGCTGGTGCAGGCCGAGCTGGAGGAGCTGGCCGCGTCCCGGCCGCGCCTCGTCGTCGGCGACGTCCATGAACAGCCCGTGCTGCGCGGCGCGCTGGAGAGCGCGCTCGCCGCCACCCGCGACGAGGTCTTCGACACCTCGGCCCACTGACCAGCCCCCGACCGCCGGCCCGACACAGGCCCACCGACCAGCCCCGACCGGCCCGATGAAGGGCCACCGAACACCCCTCACCCCGGCTCCGCCCTCTTCCCCCGTCCAGCCCGCCCTGCTCATAGGGAGACCCAGCCATGCCCGGAATGCCCCGTAAAGCGGTGCTCGCCGCCGCGTCGATAGCCCTCCTCGTCACCGGCGGTACCGGCTGTACCGGCTCGTCCGGCTCCGGTGCCACGGACGACCCGAACGCGAAGACCACCATCACCTTCTGGCACGGGTGGAGCGCGCCCGCCGAGGTGAAGGCGATCCAGGAGAACATCGCCCGCTTCGAGAAGGCGCACCCCAACATCAAGGTGAAGGTCGTCGGCAACATCAACGACGACAAGCTCAACCAGGCGCTGCGCGCGGGCGGTTCGAACGGGCCCGACGTCGTCTCCTCGTTCACCACGTCCAACGTCGGCAAGTTCTGCTCGTCCGGCGCCTTCGCCGACCTGAAGCCGTTCATCGAGAAGTCGAAGCTCGACCTCGACGCGATCATCCCGAAGCCGATGCTGGAGTACACCCAGTTCGAGGGCACGCGCTGCGCGCTGCCGCTGCTCGGTGACGCGTACGGCCTCTACTACAACAAGGACGCCTTCGAGGCGGCGGGCATCACGTCGCCCCCGAAGACCTGGACCGAGTTCGCGAAGGACGCGAAGAAGCTGACGAAGGCCAAGGGCGACTCGTACAAGCAGCTCGGCTTCATGCCGAACTACCACGGCTACGAGACCGTGGTGGACCACTACATGTCGCAATGGGACCACTCCTACTTCGACGACAGCGGCAAGTCGAACATCGCCGACGACCCGGCCTTCGCGGAGATGTTCACGTACCAGAAGAAGCTCGTCGACGATCTCGGCGGGTTCCAGAAGCTGGAGAGGTACCGCAACACGTTCGGTGACGAGTGGGGCGCCAAGCACCCCTTCCAGACCGGCCAGGTGGCGATGCAGCTCGACGGCGAGTGGCGGCTGGGGATGGCACAGGACGCGGGGGTGAAGTTCGAGATCGGGACCGCTCCGATGCCCGTCGCCGACGACGAGGTGGACGAGTACGGCAAGGGGTTCCTCTCCGGCACGATCATGGGCATCGCGCCGCAGAGCAAGAAGCAGAACGCGGCCTGGGAACTGATGAAGTACATGACGACCGACACCGAGGCCGTCGTGTCGTTCGCCAACGCCATCCACAACGTGCCGTCCACGTTCGACGCGCTCAAGTCGCCGGACCTGAAGGTCGAGGACGGCTTCAAGACCTTCGTGGACATCGCCCAGCACCCGCAGTCGAACACCCCGCCCGCCTCCGTCAACGGCTCCACGTACCAGACGACGCTCCAGGACTTCGGCTACCAGTACGAGTCCGGCAAGGCGAAGGATCTCAAGGCCGGTCTGCAGAAGACCGCCGACCAGATCGACCGTGACATCGAGCAGGCGAAGTAGCGCCCCATGGCCACGCTCCCCGCATCCGCGACCTCACCGACCCTGCGCACCAAACGCAGGAAACAGGCCCTGCGCACGGCCGCCTTCATGTCGCCGTGGCTGATCGGCTTCAGCGTCTTCTTCGCGTACCCGCTGATCTCGACCGTGTACTTCTCGTTCATGAAGTACGACGGCTTCGGCGTCCCGGAGTTCCGGGGGCTGGAGAACTGGAGTTACGTCTTCAACGACTACCCCATGTTCTGGCCGGCGCTGCGCAACACCCTGTGGCTGGTGCTCGTCATGGTCACCTTCCGGGTCGTCTTCGGCCTGGGGATCGGCCTGCTGATCACGAAGATCAAGACCGGCACGGGTGTCTTCCGCACGCTGTTCTACCTGCCCTACCTCGCCCCGCCGGTCGCCGCCACGCTGGCCTTCGTGTTCCTGCTCAACCCGGGTACGGGGCCGGTCAACTCGGTGCTCGGCGACCTCGGGCTGCCGACGCCCGGCTGGTTCACGGACGCCACCTGGTCCAAGCCCGCGCTCACCATGCTCGCCCTGTGGGGCGTCGGCGACCTGATGGTCATCTTCATGGCCGCGCTGCTCGACGTACCGAAGGAGCAGTACGAGGCCGCCGAGCTGGACGGGGCGTCGGCCTGGCAGCGGTTCCGGTTCGTGACGCTGCCGAACATCTCGCCGATCGTGATGTTCGCCGTGGTCACGGGGGTCATCCAGACGATGCAGTACTACACGCAGCCGCTGGTCGCGGGGAAGGTCGCCTCCGGGATCATCGGCGGCTCGGGCCAGCAGTTCGAGCCGGGGTACCCCGACAAGTCGACGCTCACCCTGCCGCAGCTCGTCTACAACCTCGGCTTCCAGCGGTTCGACTACGGCTCCGCGTGCGTGGTCGCGCTGGTGCTGTTCGCGCTGTCCATGGCGTTCACCGCGTTCCTGATGCGGCGCCGCGGCGGTCTCATCCAGGCAGGTGACTGACCATGACCCAGACGACCGAAGCTCAAGTACCTTTCAGGACGGCGGAGTCGGGGCCCGAGTCCCCGAAGCCGCCCGTCTCGGCCGCCGAGCGCACCGCCCGGCGCAAGGCGCTCCTGGAATGGATCGCCGTGCACGCGCTCGGGGTCGCCGCCGCGCTGTTCTTCGTGCTGCCGTTCGTGTTCGTGGTCCTGACCTCGCTGATGAGCGACGACCAGACACTCACCAGGGACCTCGTCCCGGACACCTGGGAGTGGGGCAACTACACAAAGGTCTTCGACACCCCCGGCTTCCTCACCTGGTGGCGGAACACCCTCCTGTACGCGGGCGCCGGCACCGCGCTGACGGTCGCGTCCTCGATCCCGGTGGCGTACGCGCTCGCCAAGTTCCGCTTCCGTGGCCGGAACCTGTCGCTGATGCTGGTCATCTCGATGATGATGCTGCCGCCGCAGGTCATCATCATCCCGATGTATCTGTTCTGGGCGAAGCAGCTGGATCTGTCGGGCACGCTGTGGCCGCTGATCATCCCGATGGCGTTCGGTGACGCGTTCTCCATCTTCCTGCTGCGGCAGTTCCTGATGACGATCCCGAACGAGTACCTCGACGCGGCGAGGGTCGACGGGTGCGGGGACCTGAAGACCCTGCTGAAGGTGGTCCTGCCGATGGCGAAGCCCGGTATCGCGGCCGTCGCGCTCTTCCAGTTCTTCTACGCCTGGAACGACTACTTCGGGCCGCAGATCTACGCGTCCGAGAACCCCGGCGCCTGGACCCTGAGCTACGGCCTGGAGTCCTTCAAGGGCGCGCACCACACCGACTGGAATCTGACGATGGCCGCGACCGTCCTGGTCATGGCACCCGTGATCCTTGTGTTCTTCTTCGCACAGAAGGCGTTCGTCGAAGGCGTCACGCTCACCGGAGTGAAGGGCTGAGAATGAAACTCGCAGTAGTGGGCGGGGGGTCCACCTACACCCCTGAACTCATCGACGGCTTCGCGCGGTTGCGCGACACCCTGCCCGTCGAGGAGTTGGTCCTCGTCGACCCGGCGCTCGACCGGCTCGAACTGGTCGGCGGGCTGGCCCGGCGCATCTTCGCCAAGCAGGGACACCCCGGGCGGATCACCACGACCGACGATCTCGACGCGGGTGTCGAGGGCGCCGACGCGGTGCTGCTCCAGCTCCGCGTGGGCGGGCAGGCCGCCCGCAACGAGGACGAGACCTGGCCGCTGGAGTGCGGCTGCGTCGGCCAGGAGACCACCGGCGCGGGCGGCCTCGCCAAGGCGCTGCGCACGGTCCCGGTGGTCCTGGACATCGCCGAGCGCGTCCGGCGCTCCAACCCGGACGCCTGGATCATCGACTTCACCAACCCCGTCGGCATCGTGACCCGCGCCCTCCTCCAGGCCGGTCACAAAGCGGTCGGACTGTGCAACGTGGCGATCGGATTCCAGCGGAAGTTCGCCGGCATGCTGGGGGTCTCCCCCACCGATGTGCATCTGGACCATGTGGGCCTCAACCACCTCACCTGGGAAACCCATGTGCGCCTCGGCGGCCCCGAGGGCGAGAACGTCCTCCCGAAGCTGCTCGCCGAGCACGGTGACACCATCGCCGACGACCTGCGCCTGCCGGGCGGTGTCCTCGACCGCCTGGGAGTCGTGCCCTCCTACTACCTGCGCTACTTCTACGCGCACGACGAGGTCGTACGGGAGCTGGGCACGAAGCCGTCGCGGGCCGCTGAAGTGGCCGCGATGGAGAAGGAGTTGCTGACGATGTACGGCGACCCTGCGCTGGACGAGAAGCCCGCGCTGCTCGGCAAGCGGGGCGGGGCCTACTACTCGGAGGCGGCCGTCGACCTCGCCGCGTCCCTGCTGGGCGGGGGCGGCAGCCCGTACCAGGTGGTGAACACCTACAACCGGGGGACGCTGCCGTTCCTGCCCGACGACGCCGTGATCGAGGTGCAGGCGGCCATCGGGCACTCGGGGGCCGCCCCGCTGCCCGTGGCACCGGTGGACCCGCTGTTCGCCGGGCTGATGGCGAACGTCACCGCGTACGAGGACCTGGCCCTGGAGGCCGCCCTGCGCGGGGGCCGCGAGCGGGTGTTCCGGGCGCTGCTCGCACACCCCCTGGTCGGCCAGTACGCACTCGCCGACGGCCTCACCGACCGGCTGATCGCGCACAACCGGGAGCACCTCGCGTGGGCATGAGTGCGTCCCCCACAGGGCCCGAACACACCGATCCCACCGCCCCCACAGGGCCCGAACACACGGGTCCCGCCGCCCACATGGAGGCCGAACACACGGGTCATGCCGCCCACATGGAGGCCGAACACAGCGTCCTCGCCGTGGACGCGGGCAACAGCAAGACCGACGTCGCGGTCGTGGCGCGCGACGGGAGCGTGCTCGCCACGGCGCGCGGCGGCGGGTTCCGGCCTCCCGTGGTCGGCGTCCGGGAGGCGGTGGACACGCTCGCCGACGCCGTCGGCCGGGCCTTCGCCGCGGCCGGGATCACCGCGGTCGGCCATGTCTCCGCGTGTCTCGCCAACGCCGATCTGCCCGTGGAGGAGGAGCAGTTGGCAGCCGCGCTGCACGCGCGCGCGTGGGGGACGACCGTGGACGTCCGCAACGACACCTTCGCGATACTGCGGGCCGGTGTCGAGGAGCCGCGGGGCGTCGCCGTGGTGTGCGGCGCGGGCATCAACTGCGTGGGCATGCGCCCCGACGGCCGGGTCGCCCGCTTCCCCGCCCTCGGCCGGGTCTCCGGCGACTGGGGCGGCGGCTGGGGCCTCTCCGAGGAGGCGCTGTGGCACGCGGCGCGCGCCGAGGACGGCCGGGGCGCCCCGACCGAACTGGCCCGCGCCCTGCCCGCGCACTTCGGCCTGTCCACGATGTACGCGCTGATCGAGGCCCTGCACCTGGGCCGTATCGAGGAGGTGCGGCGCCATGAGCTGACGCCGGTCCTGTTCGCCACGGCCGCGGACGGCGACCCGGTGGCCCGCGCGCTCGTCGACCGGCTGGCGGACGAGGTGGTGGCCATGGCGGTCGTCGCCCTGACCCGCCTCGACCTGCTGGGCGAGGAGGCGCCGGTCCTGCTCGGCGGCGGTGTCCTGGCCGCCCGTCACCCCCAACTCGACGACCGGGTACGGGAGCTGCTGGCCGAGCGGGCCCCCAAGGCCGTACCCCGGGTCGTCACCGCCCGGCCCGTCCTCGGGGCCGCGCTCCTCGGCCTCGACCACCAGGGCGCCCCGGCCCGGGCGCACGCCCGCGTACGGGAGTTTTACGAGAGGGTCTGAGCACGCCGGGAACCGAACTGTTCGGGTTGGCGTATTCATGGACAGGGGGGGTGCGGGATCTTCGCCGGGCCGCAATCCGACCAAGATCGCGTCAAGCCCTGTTCGGATGTCGGTCCCGGCGGCGATACTTGCGGCCGAGCGTCTCTTCCCGTGTGCCTCGGCGCCGGGCGGAGGTGACCGGCGACGACCATGGGGGAGGTCAGGTGACATACGAGCAGCAGAGCACCGCGGCGCCACCGCGGGGGCAGGCGGGCGCGTCGCCTGCGATCCCGCCGCAGGCGACGTCACCGGGGCCGCAGGGCCGGGCAGGCGGGCCCGACGGCGGGCCGCCGCGGCGCACGGCGTGGGCGGAGGGCGTCGACCGGCTGCGGGCCGGGGCGACCAC
>NZ_JBHWZP010000288.1:0-12072 GCF_042728395.1 Streptomyces sp. NPDC060205 | reverse complement strand
GAGCCCGGGCGCGCCGGGTACGCGCTATTCGTGTGTTCCGGCCGGCTGCAGCTGGGAGTCCGGCGTGGGTGCGGTGTCGTGCCGCACCGTCTCGCGGGAGAAGTAGACCGCCACGAGCGTGATACAGCCGAGGACGATGAGATACACGGAGATGGGCCAGGAGGCGTCGGTGGCCGCCAGGAGCGCGGTCGCGATGAGCGGCGAGAGGCCGCCGGCGAACACCGAGGCGAACTCGTGGCCGAGGGCGATGGCGCTGTAGCGCGACGTCTTGCCGAACAGCTCGGTGAAGAAGCTCGGTTGGGTGCCGATCATGGCTCCGTGGCCGATGCCGATGGCGATGATGAAGGCGAGCCAGACGAGCACGGGGGCCCCGGTGTCCACGAGCCAGAAGAAGGGGAACGCGAAGACGATGAGGGTGGCCGCTCCGGCCATGTAGACCGGGCGGCGGCCGATGCGGTCGGAGAGGGCACCGAATCCCACCATCGAAGCGGCTTCCACGATGTTGGCGAAGATGATCCCGGTCAGCAGCAGGCCGTTGCTGACTCCGATGTGTTTTCCGTAGGCGAGGGAGAAGACCAGGAAGATGTACGAGGCGCCGTTCTCCGCCATACGGGCGCCGGCCGTGATCAGGATGGCGCGCGGATGGGTTCGCAGGGCGTGCAGGACCGGCATCCGTTGCTTGTCGCCCTCGTGCTGGACGCTCTGGAACTCCGGTGTCTCCTCGATCTTCAGGCGGATGAAGAGGCCGACCAGCGCGGGAACGGCTCCGAGGAGGAAGGGCACACGCCATCCCCAGGACAGGAACGCCTCGTCGGACAGGGTCTGGACGGCGGCGAAGACTCCGGCGGAGGTGATGAAGCCGAGGTTGATGCCGACCTGGCTCCAGGCCGAGTAGAAACCGCGTCGTCCCGCGGGGGCGTGCTCGGTGATCATGAGGACGCTTCCGCCCCACTCACCGCCGACGGCGATGCCCTGAAGGACGCGCAGCAGGGTGAGCAGGATCGGCGCCCACACGCCGATCTGCGCGTAGGTGGGCAGGGTGCCGATGAGGAAGGTGGTGAAGCCCATGATCAGCAGGGTGATGACGAGCATGGGTTTGCGGCCCAGCCGGTCTCCGAAGTGCCCGAAGATGATTCCGCCGATGGGGCGGGCCGCGAAACCGACGGCGAAGGTGCCGAAGGAGGCCAGGGTCCCGGCGAGGGGGCTGGCGTCCGGGAAGAAGAGGGTGCCGAGCACCAGGGCGGAGGCGGTCCCGTAGAGGAAGAAGTCGTACCACTCCAGTGCGGTTCCGGTCAGGCTGGCGATGGCGATCTTGCGGATCGACTGCGGTCCGGCTGCCGGTTTGTGCGGGGCTGTGGGGCTCATCTCGTCACCTCTGGATGAGGACGGTGGTCACCGGGACGTGGAGGGTCGCGCGGTCGTCCCGGTGGCCGGGAAAAGGGGGGATGTGCCGGGGCGGGGTCCGCCCGAGGGAAGGTGCTGTGGCCGCAGTTGACGGTCAGGACCTGTCCGGTGACGGTCACCGCCTCCCGGAGGCGGTGACCGCGGTCTTGGAGGCGGAGGTCGCCTGCCGCCTAGGGATGGCCCCGACGGGGGGAACCGTCGCCGCCGCGTGCTGCCGGGCGGACCGTGGCGGGCCGGTCGCGCAGTACGACGCCGGCCGCCTCGCGGTCCCAGTCGGCGCGGTCGGCTCCCCACTCCCTCAGCACGGTCTTGCGGACCTTGCCGTTCTCGGTCAGCGGCAGTTCCGGGCACAGTGCCACGAAGCGGGGAATCGCGTAGTAGGCCAGCCGGGGCTCGCAGAAGGACACCAGCTCGGCGAAGTCGATCTTCTGTCCCTCGACGGGGACCACGGCTGCCATCACCTCGTCCTCGCCGAGTTCGGAGTCCACCGCGTACACCGCGACGTCACGGACACCGGGGTGCTGTGCGAGGACGCTTTCGACCTCGACGGAGGAGATGTTCTCGCCGCGACGGCGGATCACGTCCTTGATGCGGTCGACGAACCTGATCCACCCGTCCGCTTCGATCACCATCCGGTCACCGGTGTGGAACCACAGGTCCTGCCAGGCGGTGACGGTGGCGTCGTGCATGCGGTGGTAGCCGGAGGCGAAGGCGAAGGGCTGCTCGCTGCGCAGCAGCAGTTCGCCCGGTGTGCCGGGGGGAACGTCGAGCCCGTTCTCGTCGACGATCCGGGCGGAGAACCCCTCCTGAAGGCGTCCGACGAATCCGGGCCGCTGTTCGGTCCGGCTCGCGGAGATCACCGCGTTGGTCTCCGTCGAGCCGTAGCCGTCGATGAGGACGACACCGAACCGCTCCTCGAACTCCCGCAGCAGCCCGGCGGGGGTGGCCGGCGCCAGTGCCGCGGTCACCCGGTGCGCCCGGTCGTGCTCTCCGGGCGGCCGGCCCGCCAGGATGCTGATCATGGCGCCGAGCAGGTAGGTGCAGGTCGCCCCGCTGGCCGTCACGTCCGACCAGAAGCGGGAGGCCGAGAAGCGCGGGCCGATGACGTACTGGGCACCGCTGACCAGCGCCTGGCTGAAGGCGTTGAGTGCGTTCGTGTGGAACAGCGGCAGGCAGGTGTGCAGCACGTCGGCCGAGGTGATGCCGAGTTGGGTCGTGACGTTGTGGCCCCACCAGTAGAACTGGGCGTGGGGGCAGACGACTCCCTTGGAGACCCCGGTGGTGCCCGAGGTGTAGAGGATCACCGCGGGATGGCCGGGGCCGACCGCCACCGGCTCCACGGCCCTGCCGTCGTCCGGGATCAAGTCGACGGGAACCGGCAGGACCGAGACGATCTCGTGCTCGTCCAGCAGCCAGATCTGGCGCAGCTCGCCGGTGCTGGGCAACGCCTCCACCTGTGCGAGGAAGGGGTGTTCCAGAACCAGCAGCTCGGCCTGCGAGTTGGTCAGGATGTGATGCAGTTGCTCACCCCGCGCGGCGGTGTTGATGGGCACCGCGACGGCACCGATCCACGCGCAGCCGAGGATCAGGTCCAGCAGTTCGACCCGGTTGGACGCCATCAGCGCCACCCGGTCTCCCCGCTCCACCCCGTGCCGGCGCAGCAGGCCTCCCGCGACGGCGACCCGTTCGAGCATCTGGGCGGCGGTCCTCCACGTGTCCCCGCAGCGCAGCAGGATGCTGTCCGGGGTGCTGTCCGCGCGCCATCGCAGCAGTCCGGAGACGCTCGTACGCGCGAGGTCGGGCATCGTGGTGACGTCGCTCATGACTGCTCCTCCCGGGGCCGGCCGCTCGGCGGTACGAAGGCGACGGGACGGTCGGAAAGGTCGGGGCGGTCGGTGAGTTCCACGACGTCACCGACCGCGACCGTGCCGTGCAGCCTGGCCACGAGCAGCGGTTCGGGGTCGCAGGCCACCGACGCGATGACGACGTCGCCGAGGTGGGTCAGCTGCTCGACCACCCCGCGCTCGACGCTTCTGGGCGCCAGCTCGGCGCCCCCGCAGCGGGGACACAGCAGCCGGGCGGGGAACCATTGGCCGCCGCACGTCCGGCAGTTCTGCACGATCACACTCATTCGGCTGCCTCCAGGAGCCCGGCGGTGGCACACGCGCCGTAGCGATAGAGCACCATCCCGTATCCGCTGAACAGGCCGAGCCGGGCATCGACCTGGCGCTGCCCGGCCTGGCCGCGCAACTGCCGGACGACCTCCACGAGTCCGTGCATGCCTCCCGCGGAACCCGGCTGTCCGGCCGAGAGCTGTCCGCCGGAGGTGTTGACGGCGAGCTTGCGGGTGGCGAGACGGTCGGCGATGAAGGCCGGCATCTCACCGCCGGCGACCAGTCCGAGGTCCTTGAGCTGGGCCAGCGCCATGGCCGGGTAGTCGTCGTACACGCTGACCACGTCGACGTCGGCGGGCCCGTGTCCTGCGGTCTCCCACAGTTCGGGTGCGCAGTCGGCCAAGCCGGTGACCAGGCCGTCGCCGGTCTGGTCGTCGCTGTTGTAGCGGGCCGAGACGGTCAGCACCCTGGCGCGTCGGGTGCCCGCGGCGCGTTCGTCGGCCGCGACGACCACGGCGTCGGCGCCCGTGACCGGCGGTACGCAGTCGTACCGGCCGAGGGGTTCGGCGACCATGGGCGCGTTCAGGTAGTCGTCGAGCGTCAGCGGCGTGCGGTACACGGCCCCGGGGTTGAGGGCCGCCCATGCGCGCTGAGCCACCGCGAGGCGCCCGTAATCCGTACGGGTGAGTCCCTCGGCCTTCATCTGACGCTGGGTCAGCAGGGCGAAGAGGGCGTTCGGTCCGAGCATGTCCAGCGGAACCAACTGCTCGGCGGTCGCCCGGTTGTACTCGGCCACCATCTTGAGGTGCACCTGCTGGTCCATCAGGTCGCCGGCGACGAGCACCACGACCGAGGCGTCGCCGGCTTCCACGGCCCGCACGGCGTGCTGCAGCATCGTGCCGGCGCTCGCCCCGCCGTTGGTGTCCTGCGTCAGCCAGCGCAGCCGCAGTCCCAGCCGCCAGGCGAGGTCGATGGCGTGGTCCGGGCCGAGGGTGAAGCTGCAGACACCGAAGCCGTCGACCTCGGAGGTCGGTAGGTTCGCGTCGCCGAGTGCGCGGCGTACGGCGTCGGCGAGCACCCCTTCGGTGGTCGTGCCGGATGCCGGGTGCCGGGTGTAGGGCGACTCACCGGCGCCGATGACGGAGACGCCGCTTGTGGTCCTTCTCATCAGAGCTCGCTCTCCCATGTCGTGACGTGGTCGGGGGGATTCGCGGCGGGGTGCCTCAGTGTCCGAAGGCTTCCTGCAGCCACCAGGACCCCCCGTCCGAGGTGATCTTGGCGTCCAGCACCAGGGGACGGACGGGGCCGGCCGACAGCCACTCCTTCACGGCGTACGTGTCCTCGGGCCGTCGGACGGTCAGCGCGTCGCAGCCGTGTCCGCGGGCGAGGGCCGCGATGTCCGTGTCGGGGAAGGTCACCGTGTCGAGGCCGCTCGTACCGGCCCCGAAGTGATGCACCTCGGCGCCGTACATGGCGTCGTTATAGACGACGATCACCATGGGCAGGCCAAGGCGTACGACGGTCTCCAGCTCCGACAGGCCCATCAGGAAGCCGCCGTCACCGCAGCCGGCCACGGGCAGCCGGTCGGGCTGCGCCAGGGCGGCGCCGATCGCGGTCGCCAGGCCCAGGCCCACGGACTGGAACGCCTGGGTGAAGCAGAACCCGTACTCGTCCGGCACGTCGAGGTACATGCTCGGGTAGCCGAGGAAGTTGCCCGAGTCCACGGAGACGATCCGCTCGGTGGGCAGGAGGTCGTTGAGCGCGACGGTCAGAGCGCGCGGGTCGACCCGCCCGTCCCCCGACGCGTCCTCGAATGCGACCTGGTTCCAGCGCAGGCCGGACCGGATCCGCTCCGCCACCTCCGGGGTGCGGTAACCCGTGCGCCCGCCGGGCGAGTTCGCCCGCAGCCACGCGGCCGTGGCCCGGGCCGTTCCCGCGACACCGCCCCACAGCCCGAGGTCCACGTCACGGTGTACGCCGATGGCCCCCGGTTCGATGTCGACCTGGACGACGGTCGCGTCCGGCGCGATGAGCCTGCCGTGCCGCATGGTCCACATGTTCAGGGCGCAGCCGAATCCCACCACCAGGTCGGCCCCGGAGACGAGGTCGGCTGTCAGCGGCGAGGAGAAGCCGCCGGAGACGTCGATGTTCCAGGCGTCGCCGTTGAACATCCCGCGGGAGACGGCGGAGGTGGCCAGCAGTGCGCCCGCCTCGGCGGCCAGTTCACGGACGGCGTCCCTGGAGCCCGGGGAGCGACCACCGCGTCCGACGACGAAGACCGGCCGCTCGGCGCGTTCCAGTAGTTGGGCGAAGGTGGCTATCTCGCTGTCGTCGGGGCGCGGTTCGACGACCTTGCGGTACTGCCGGGCCGGGGCCTGCGCGTCCAGGAGCGCGTCCTGGACGTCGATCGGAACGTTGAGGACGACCGTGCGCCGCTGGTGGCTGCAGATCGCGAAGGCCCGTGCCACATCGTCGAGGGCGGTTGCGGCAGACCGCACGCGCAGGGCGACCGCCCCGATGCCGACCGCTATCGCCGCCTGGTTGAGCGCGAAGTTCGAGGTGGGATCGGCGGCTTCGGCGGTCAGCACCAGCAGCGGCGTCCTGCTCTTCGCGGCCTCGGTGATGCCGGTGAGGGCGTTCGTGTACCCGCAGCCCTGGTGCAGGGAGAGCACGGCGACCTCGTCGGACATACGGGCGTACGCGTCCGCCATGGTGGCCGCACCGCCCTCGTGGCGGGCGGCGACGAACCGTGCGCCGCCGCGCACCATCGCGTCGGTGAAGTGGAAGTTGCCACTGCCGACCACACCGAAGACGGCACGGACTCCGAGATCGGTGAGCTGCCTGCCGATGGCCTCATGGACGTACTCGGTCACTGGACTCCTCCGCTGTCGACGAGCGCCAGAACCCGCGCCGGGCTGCCGGACCCTCCGGCGATGCGGAGGGGGGCGACGATCAGGACGGCGCCGGTGGTGGGCAGCCGGTCGAGGTTCTGCAACTGGGTGACTCCGTATTTGCCCGCGCCCAACAGGTAGTGGTGCGCCGGGAACTGCGGGGTGAAGGTGAACGCCTGCCCGGCGTCGGTGCCGACCGTCTCCACTCCGAGTCCGACGATCGGTGCCTCGTCGGCCAGCCAGCGGGCGCATTCGGCCGTGATACCGGGCGTGTGGGGCCCGCTGTCGTCGGCGTTGAGGAACAGGTGCTGGTCGTGCGAGCGCGCGGCCCAGCCGGTGCGGTAGAGCAGCCAACCGCCCTCCGGGAGCGGGCCGTTGTGGTGCTGCCACTCCTGGAGATGCTCGACGGTCAGCAGGAAGTCCGGGTCGGCCGCGCACTCGGCGGTCTTGTCGATGACGGCGGCGGGAGCCACCAGGTGCCGGACCGGTACGTGAGCGACGTCCCCCTTGTCGGCGCCGGTGACCCAGTGGCACGGCGCGTCGAAGTGGGTGCCCACGTGCTCACCGGTGTGGATGCCGTTCTGGTAGGACGTGCGCCCCCGCTCGTCGTAGCGGGCGAGCTCCTCCAGTTCGAAGTGCGGGATCGGTGCCATATCCGGCGGAAGGTCGAGCACGGGCGTCGACGGCGACAGGAGGGCGGTCAGGTCGACCATCTCGACGCCGCCGGACGCCAGGGCGGACGTCAGGCCGCCCAGCGGGCCCTGTGCGGAGAGTGTCCAAGACATGGCCTCATCATTTGGCAGAGATTCGGCCTTGACCAATGCTTCTCCGGTCGGCGCTATTCATGTTTGGCTATACCGAAGCCCAACACCATGTTACAGAGAGAAGTCCGGACATGAACGTTGACCACTTTCTGGACGGTCGGCTGAAACTGCGCCACCTCGTTCTGGTCACCGTCGTGGCCGATGAGGGCACCCTGGTCGGTGCCGCCAAGGCGATGCACGTGACCCAGCCCGTCGTGACCCGGAGCCTGCAGGAGATCGAGACGATCATCGGGGTCAAACTCTTCGCGAGGGGGCCGCGCGGCGTCCGCCCGACCCAGTACGGCGACATCCTCATCGAGCACTCCCGCGCGGTCGTCGGAAACGTGCGCGCCGCGGCCGAACGCATCCACGCGCTCCAGCGCCTCGGCATGGAGCCCGTACGGGTCGGCACCAATCTCGCCGGTGCCTACTCCCTGCTGCCGCAGACCCTGGTCCGGCTCAAGAAGGCCCACCCGCACCTCACCGTCTCGGTCGTCGAGGCGATGCCCGAGGAACTGGGCCTGCAACTCTCCCGGGGCGAGGTGGACGTCCTGGTCGGCCGGCTCCAGCCGTCGAGCGTGCGCGCCGCGCTGCGCCATGTTCGGCTCTACGACGAACCGGTTCGCCTCGTCGTCCGGCGCGGGCACCCCTGCCTCGGGACATCCGCCGGCGGCATCGAGGACCTCATGGACCTGCCGTGGATCCTGCCGGGCCGCAACACCCAGCTGCGCCAGGAGATCGACGAACTCTTCGACCGCCGGGGCCTGCCGCTGCCCGCGAACATCATCGAGTGCTCGACGATCCTCACGCTGAGGACGGTTCTGCTGGAGACGGACGCCGTCGCACCGCTGCCCATGCTGATCGGCGCACGGGATCCGCTGCTCGACATGCTGCCCCTGGCCCTGGACACCGTGCCCCGCGAGATCGGGATCACCACGCTCGCGGACCGGCCGCCGTCCGCGAGTACGCGTCTCCTGATCAAGGGAATCGTGGAAGTCGCCCGGGACACCGACCCCGTACTGTCCGAGCCGTAGTGACGGCGCTCGGCCTCACCCGAGAGCTGTTCATGGTCCCGTACAGTCGGAGCGTTGCGATGCCCCGGAAGGAAGACCCCCTTGAGCAACGACGCGCCGAGCGGCGTCCTGAGCAAAGCCCTCGCCGTGCTGCAGGCATTCGCCGTCGAGGACACCACCCTGGGCTTCACCGAACTGCGGCGCCGTACGGGGTTCGCGAAGAGCACCCTGCACCGGGTGCTCGGCGACCTCGTGGCGGCCCGGCTCCTGGACCGCGTCCAGGAGCGTTACCGCCTGTCGGGACTCGTCTTCGAGCTGGGGATGCGCGCGTCGGTCGAGCGCGGGCTGCTCGAAGTGGCCACTCCTTTTCTTGAGGACCTGTACGAG
The DNA here is from genome assembly GCF_042728395.1 of Streptomyces sp. NPDC060205. Taxonomy (NCBI): domain Bacteria; kingdom Bacillati; phylum Actinomycetota; class Actinomycetes; order Kitasatosporales; family Streptomycetaceae; genus Streptomyces; species Streptomyces sp. NPDC060205. The sequence goes on along the minus strand of NZ_JBHWZP010000288.1, from coordinate 3,460 downwards.
CGCACGCACGAACTCGTCCACCTGGGCACCCGGGAGGGAACGGAGGTCGTCTACGTCGCGAAGATGGGCGGCCACCAGCAGGCCCACTCCCCGTCGCGGCTCGGCGGGCGCATGCCGCTGCACGCGACGGCCCTCGGGAAGGTGCTGCTGAGCCATGCCCCGGCCGACGTGCGGGAGAGCGCGCTGCGCGGGCCCCTGGAGCGCAAGGCGCCCCGGACGATCACCAACGTCGACGTGCTGACGCGCCAGCTGTCCGACGTCGTGTCCAAGGGGGTGGCCTTCGAGTACGAGGAGTCGGCGGTCGGCATCGTGTGCGTGGCCGCCGGGATCTTCGGGCCGTCGGACGAGATCGTGGCGGCGGTCAGTGTGACGGGCCCGGTGCACCGTTTCCAGCCCGTCCGGCATGCCACCAGTGTGCGGGCCGCCGCGGCGGGGATCTCCGCGACGCTCGGCCGCCGCGCGGAGCTGCGCGAGCACTGACCGGCTGGTGCACAGCCCCTGACCGGCTGGTGCACGACCACTGGCTGACTGCCGCGCGACCACTGGACCGGCTGCCGCGCCGCCACCGATCGGCGGTCGGGTTCCGCGTGGCGGAACTCATCGCTGGGCGGGGGACGGCCCGCGTGTTCAAGCTGTGGGCATGAACGAGTTCTCTCCCGGCGACGGCGCCGTGGCGCAGGCGGCCGATCGTCTGCTGCGCGCCGCCGCCGACCGTGTTCCCTGTCCCCCGGTGCGTGACCTCATCGGCAGCGACGACGTGAAGGCGGCCTATGCCGTCCAGGAGCTGCTGACCGCGCACCGTCTCGAAGCGGGTGGCCGCGTCACGGGCCGCAAGATCGGCCTCACCTCCGCCGCCGTCCAGCGCCAACTGGGCGTGGACCAGCCGGACTTCGGCGTGCTGTTCGCGGACATGAGCGTCGCGGACGGGGCGTCCGTACCGGTCGGCGCGCTGCTCCAGCCGAAGGTCGAGGCGGAGATCGCGTTCGTCCTGGGCGCCGACCTCTCCGAGGGACCGCTCGACGCCGCGCAGATCCGGGCCGCCGTGGCGCACGCCGTCCCCGCTCTGGAGATCGTGGACAGCCGGATCGCCGGCTGGGACATCACCTTCGGCGACACCGTCGCGGACAACGGATCCTCCGCGCTCTACGTCCTCGGCACCCCGGCCAAGCCGCTCACCGAGTTCGAGCCGGTGGAGGCCGCCATGACCCTCGACCGGGGCGGGGAGACCGTCTCCACGGGCAACGGCGCGGCCTGTCTGGGCGATCCGCTGGCCGCCCTCGCCTGGCTCGCCCGCACCGCGCTCGACGTCGGCGATCCGCTGCGCGCGGGGCAGGTCGTGCTGTCCGGCGCGCTCGGCCCGATGGTGCCCGCCGCGGCCGGAGACGTGTTCAGCGCCGAGATCACCGGACTCGGGTCCGTCTCCGTCCGCTTCCACGCCTCCGGCGACGAAGGAGCCTCCGCATGAAGACCAAGGTCGCCGTCATCGGCTCGGGCAACATCGGCACCGACCTGATGATCAAGGTGCTGCGCCTGTCGGACACCCTGGAGATGGGCGCGATGGTCGGCATCGACCCCGCCTCCGACGGACTCGCCCGCGCCAAGAGGCTCGGGGTCCCCGTGACCGCCGAGGGCGTCCAGGGCCTGATCGCCATGGACGGCTTCGAGGACATCAAGATCGTCTTCGACGCGACGTCCGCGAAGGCGCACATCGCCAACGCCCACGTGCTCGCCCCGTACGGCAAGCAGCTCATCGACCTCACGCCCGCCGCCATCGGCCCGATGGTGATCCCCGCGGTGAACCTCGCCGACCACGTGGCCGCGGACAACGTGAACATGGTGACGTGCGGCGGCCAGGCCACCATTCCGATCGTCGCCGCGATCTCCTCGGTGGCGCCGGTCCCGTACGCGGAGATCGTCGCCTCGATCGCCTCGAAGAGCGCCGGTCCCGGCACCCGCGCCAACATCGACGAGTTCACCGAGACGACCAGCCACGCCATCGAGACGGTCGGCGGCGCCGAGCGCGGCAAGGCGGTCATCATCCTCAACCCGGCCGAGCCGCCGCTGATCATGCGCGACACCGTGCTCGCGCTCGTGGACGCGCCCGACGAGGCGGCCCACGACGCGATCCGCACGGCCGTCGCGCAGCGGGTCGAGGAGGTGTCGGCGTACGTGCCGGGCTACCGCCTCAAGCAGCAGGTGCAGATCACCCCCGTCCCCGCGGACCAGCCGGTGCACACCCTCACCCGGGCCGCGGCCACCCACCAGGTGTCCGTGTTCCTGGAGGTCGAGGGCGCCGCCCACTACCTCCCCGCCTACGCCGGGAACCTCGACATCATGACCAGCGCGGCCCTGCGGATGGCCGAGGCCATGGCCGCCCGCGCCACCGAACTCCAGGGAGCCGGCGCATGAGCACCGACAAGCTGTTCATCCAGGACGTCACCCTGCGGGACGGCATGCACGCCATCCGGCACCGTATCGAGCCGGAGCAGGTGGGCCGGATCGTGGCCGCGCTCGACGCGGCAGGCGTCGACGGCATCGAGGTGTCCCACGGCGACGGCCTCGCCGGCGGCTCGCTCAACTACGGTCCCGGCAGCCACACCGACTGGGAGTGGATCGAGGCGGCGGCCGACCACATCGAGAACGCCCGCCTCACCACCCTCCTGCTGCCCGGCATCGGCACCATCGAGGAGCTCAAGCAGGCGTACGCGCTCGGGGTGCGCTCGGTGCGGGTCGCCACGCACTGCACCGAGGCCGACGTATCGGCCCAGCACATCGCCACCGCACGCGAGTTGGGCATGGACGTGTCCGGCTTCCTGATGATGAGCCACATGGCCGACGCGAGGACGCTGGCCCAGCAGGCCAAGCTCATGGAGTCGTACGGCGCCCACTGCGTCTACGTCACCGACTCCGGAGGCCGGCTGATGATGGACGGCGTGCGCGAGCGGATGCGCGCCTACCGTGACGTGCTGGACCCCGCCACCGAGATCGGCATCCACGCCCACGAGAACCTCTCCCTCTCGGTCGCCAACTCGATGATCGCGGTCGAGGAGGGTGTGACCCGCGTGGACGCCTCCCTCGCCGGTCAGGGCGCGGGCGCGGGCAACTGCCCCATCGAGCCGTTCATCGCGGTCGCCGACCTCAACGGCTGGAAGCACGGCTGCGATCTCTTCGCGCTCCAGGACGCGGCCGAAGACCTCGTACGCCCGCTCCAGGACCGTCCGGTCCGTGTCGACCGCGAGACGCTCACGCTCGGCTACGCCGGGGTCTACGGCTCTTTCCTCCGGCACGCGGAGGCGGCTGCCGAGCGCTACGGCGTCGACGTCCGCACGATCCTCGTCGAGGTCGGCAAGCGCGGGCTCGTCGGCGGCCAGGAGGACATGATCGTCGACGTGGCGCTGGGGCTCGTACAGGCGAGCTGACATTCAGCACGCCGAGCAGGGCCGGGAGGACAGTGACTCCC
>NZ_JBHWZP010000287.1:0-12084 GCF_042728395.1 Streptomyces sp. NPDC060205 | reverse complement strand
GGGCGCGGGGAACTGCGCGAACGGCCCCCACCGGCCCGCACCCGAAACCCAACCCCAACCACCCCACCCCCCAGGGGCGCGGGGAACTGCGCGAGTAACCCCCGCCGGGCCGCGCCCGAAACGCGACCCCAGCCACCCCAGCCCTCAGCCCCGCTGAACTGCCAGTTCCTGCAACCGTTCCAGCCGCGCACGCGACACCGCGTCCGCCGGCGCATACGTCACCATCCGCGCCCCCTCCCCCGGCCCCAGCCAAAGATCCGTATGGACGAGCGTCAGCCGCCCCACATGCCGGTTGTCGAACAGCTTCGTCTTGCTGCGCGACCCCACCACCTCGTGCCGCTCCCACACCTCCCGGAACTCCTCCGACTCCGCGCACAGCCGCTTGAGCAGCATCTTCCACGCGGGATCGGCGAGATGCCCGGCCATGGCGCCCCGGAACTTCGCCGCCATCAACCGCACGGTCTCGTCGAGCAGCACGATCGAGGAGCGCCACTGCTCGTTGGTGGTGATCAGGAGCATGCAGTTCCGGTCCTCCGGCGGCACCTCGTCGAGGTCGCACAGCAGCAGCCCGTACGTGCGGTTGTACGCGAGGACGTCGTACCGGCTGTTCTGGATGCAGGCGGGCAGCGGCTCCAGCTGCGCCAGCGTCTGCAGCAGCGCCGGAGTGATCGTCGTGCAGCGCGAGGCCGGCGTGGGATCGACGGCTCCGGCGAGCTGGAAGAGGTGTGCGCGCTCGTTCGAGTCGAGCATCAGCGTGCGGGCGAGCGCGTCGAGGACCTGTACGGAGACCTGGATGTCGCGGGCCTGTTCGAGCCAGGTGTACCACGTGACGCCGACCGCGGAGAGCTGCGCGACCTCCTCCCGCCGCAGCCCGGGGGTGCGCCGCCGGCTGCCCCGGGGCAGCCCCACCTGCTCGGGCGTGATGTGCTCACGGCGATGCCGGAGAAAGGCGGCCAGCTCGTGCCGCCGGATCTCCGGCTCGCCCACCCAGGTGGCTCCTCCCCGCACCCCGGTGACCGGTCCCGTGCCCGCCGTCGTCTTCTCGGCCATGGTCGTCATGTCTCCAGCCTGCCGCCCCGCGGCCCCTGTCGCGGACCCTGTTGCCGGGTACTCCTTCTACCAGGATAAGAAGACTCTGGTACCAGCTTGTGAGCAGGCGCAGGATCGATCCCGTGACCGAAATCCTCGCTCCCCGCACCACCCGCTCCGTGGCGGCCGGCCCACCCGTGCTGGGCGCCCTGGGACTGTTCACCGTGCTCCTCGGCGCGGCCCTGCCCCTCATCGACTTCTTCATCGTGAACGTGGCCCTGCCGACGATCGGCCACGACCTGGCCGCGAGCGACGCCGTCCTGGAACTCGTCGTCGCCGGCTACGGGGTCGCGTACGCCGTGCTTCTCGTCCTCGGCGGGCGGCTCGGCGACATGTTCGGCCGGCGCCGGCTCTTCCTCGGCGGGATGGCGGCCTTCGGGCTGACCTCGCTGGCGTGCGGCCTCGCGCCGTCGGCGTGGACGCTCGTCGCGGCGCGCGTCGCCCAGGGCGCCGCGTCCGCGGCGATGCTCCCGCAGGTCCTCGCCACCATCCAGTCGGCGACGCAGGGCCCGCGCCGCGCCAAGGCGATGAGCCTGTACGGCGCCACGGCCGGACTCTCCATGGTGGCCGGGCAGATACTCGGCGGCGTCCTCGTCGCGGCGGACATCGCGGGCACCGGCTGGCGCGCGGTCTTCCTGGTGAACGTACCGGTCGTGCTGGTGGGCCTGTTCCTGGCCGCCAGGGCCGTCCCGGAGACCCGCTCGCAGCACCCGCAGCCGGTGGACGTGCCCGGCACGGTCCTGCTGGGCGTGGCCCTGGTGTCCCTGCTGGCCCCGCTGACCGAGGGCCGGGCGGCGGGCTGGCCGCTGTGGACCTGGCTGTCGCTGGCCCTGTTCCCCGTCGCCGCGACCGCCTTCTACCTGGTCGAACGCCGGTCGGAAGGCCGGGGCCGCACCCCGCTGGTCCCGCCGAGCCTCTTCGCCACCGTCTCCCTGCGCCGCGGCCTGATCATGGTCGTCCCCTTCTCCATCGGCTTCAGCGGTTTCATGTTCGTCATCGCGGTCGCCCTCCAGGAGGGCGTGGACCTGAGCCCGGTCCGCGCGGGCCTGGCCCTCGTACCGATGGCCCTGTCGTTCTTCGTGGCCTCGCTGCTCGGCCCCCGGCTGGTGGCCCGGTGGGGTACGCGCGTGGTGACGGCGGGCGGTCTGGTCCAGGCGGTCGGCGTGGGCGTCCTCGCGCTGACGGTGTGGGGCTCCTGGCCCGACCTCGGCGGCCCGCAGCTCTGGCCGGGCCTGATCATCGCGGGCGCGGGACAGGCCCTCCAGCTGCCCGTCCTCTTCCGTGTCATCCTCTCCGAGGTCCCGGCGGCCCGCGCCGGGGTGGGCAGCGGAGTGATGATCACCGCTCAGCAGTCGGCGCTCGCCCTGGGCGTGGCCACGCTCGGCACCCTGTTCCTCACCCTGATTCCGGGCCGGGGCATGGCCGACGCCCTGACCACGACCCTCCTGGTCCAACTGGCCGCCGTGATCCTCACAACGGCCCTGAGCCTGCGCCTGCCCCGCGAGATCGCCTGAACCGCCACGAGCGCCGGAGAGCCGGCCGGTCAGCTGGGGAACATCCCGGCGGTCGCGTTGACCCACGTGCCGGTGAGCCCGGCCGCCGCGTCGGAGGCGAGGAAGGTCGCCAGGGCCGCGATGTCCGCGATCCGGGGCGAGCGCTTCGTCATCCGCAGGCTGTCGAGATGCGTGCGGATGCCCGCCACGGCGGCCTCGTCCGGCGCGGGCGCACCGGCCGCGCTGAGCTTCTCGGGGGTGAGGGTGTCGACCACGCCCGCGGTCCAGATCCCGAGGGCCCGTACCCCCGCCGGACCGGCCTCCTGGGCGAGCTGACGGATCAGCGCGTCGAGCGCGCCGTCGGCGGCCCCCGTACCGCCGAGCATCGGACTGCCGTTGTGGGAGCCGCTGTTGAGGCCGAGGATCACACCGGACCCCTGGGCGGCCATCCGGCGGGCGGCGGCCCGGGCGGTGATGAACTGGCAGGTGATGCCCCGCACGACCGGCCGGGTGTAGTCGGCCACCGGCATCTCGGTCAGGGGTACGCCCTGGAAGTCACCGCGCGGCACCAGGTTGAACGAGACGTCGAACCGGCCGGCCCGCTCGACCACCGAGTCGGCGTGCGCCTCGACGGCGTCCTCGTCACCGGCGTCGAGCACGTCGTACGCGGCGCCGGTCGCGTCGGCGACCGCACGCAGTGTCTTCTCCGTCCGGCCGACGAGGAAGACCTTCGCCCCTGCCTCCGTATAGGCCTTCGCGACGCCCGCGCCGAGGGAACCGGCTCCGCCGTAGACGACCGCGACCTTGTTCTGCAGCATGGCTCTTCATCTCCTCGAAGGGGGCGCGCGGTGCGCCCGTCACCCCATGAGACGCGCCCGGCGCGGAAACTCATCGCTCCCGCGACCGGCCGTGCGTCCGTGCGGCCCTCACAGGGTCATGGGCAGCCCGAACGCCTCGAACAGATGGGGTTCGAAGGTGGTGATCTGCGCGATCCGCCCCGCCTCGACCCGCAGTACGTCGATGAGCTGGGCCCGGAAGACGCTGGTGCCGGGCCGTTGCAGATACCCGGCGACCGCCGGCTGGCCGTTGGCCCGCACCGGCAGATGCCGCCAGTGTCCGACGAACATCGGCGAGGCCGGATCGAGGTTCGGCCGGACGAAGGCGAAGAGCGCGTCGCGTGAGGTGAACCAGAACGGGTTCGGCGGCATGGTGAGGACGGCGTCCTCCCGTACCAGCTCGACCATGGCGTCGATGTCGGCGCGGGCGACGACCTCCATGTAGCGCTGCAGCAGCGCCAGGTCGTCGGCGCTCGGCGGCCGGGCCGACCAGTCCTCGCGCGGGCCCGGCAGCGCCTCCCGCAGGGCCGTCCTGCCGCGCTGGACCGCGCTGTTGGCGGCGGCCAGGCCGGTGTCCAGCAGGTCGGCGGTCTCCTTGGCCGACCAGCCGGCGACATCGCGCAGGATCACCGCGGCCCGCTGGCGCGGGGGCAGTTGCTGGATGGCGGTGAGGAAGACGAGTTCGAGGGTCTCGCCCGCGACCGCCTCCTCGTCCGGTTCGTGCCGGGGTACGGGCGTCTCGGGCAGCTGGTCGTCCGGGAAGGGCTGGAGCCACGGCAGGCTCGGCGGCGGTGGCCCGTCGCCGGAGTCCATGCCCGGCACCGGCGCGTAGGGAGCGGGCCGCCGGTCGTGTCTGCGCAGGAAGTCGAGGCACACCCGGGTGGCGACCTTGTAGAGCCAGGCCCGCGGGTTGTCGACGTCCTCCAGGGTGTCCCGGGCCCGCCAGGCGCGCAGGAACGCCTCCTGGGTGAGGTCCTCGGCCTCGTCGTACGAGCCGAGGAGCCGGTAGCAGTGGGCCCGCAGCTCCTTCCGATGCGCTTCGACGAGCGCGTCGAAGCCGCCGTCACGGGGTTTCGTCACACCGGCGGGCGTGACGAATTCCGCACCCTCGTCACCGACGGACTCCGCCCGCTTCTCGGGGACCTCGCGGGCCTCCTCGGTTGCGCGGGCTTCGCGGGCCAGGCTGCGCAGGCGGCCGAAGCGGGGGGCCAGGGCCTCGACATCGGCGTGGAAGGCGTAGGCGGGTTCCAGCCGCAGCCGTCGCAGCCGGTCGCCCAGGTCGGAGACGAGTTCCCCCGCGGGTACGTCGGCCGGCCGCTTCCGCTCCCGGTAGGCGCGCTGGCGGCATGCCTGCGAGCAGTACGAGGCGGCCCGTCCGGGCCCTTTGCCGTCCTCGATGGACAGCCCGCAGATCCGACACTTCCCGGTCACGCCGACACGCTAGCCGCCACTGAGACCCACAATGCGCAGAATGCGCACAGAACTCACCGTGCACGCACCCCCGTTGATGTTGTTCTTGTTGCAGACTCCTAGGGCTTGTCGCGCGAGCCGAGCGCGACCACCAGGAGGCGTCATGCTGCAGATCAACACCAGCAAGGTGAGCCGCTGGGACCAACACGGCCGCGAGCACGTCGTACGGGTGCAGCGCACGGGCGTGCAGCGGACGATCAGATGCGACACGTGCGGCTGGCGCAAGCCCGCCCAGTTCCTGCCCTGGCTGAAGGCCGAGGAACATCTCGCGGAGGCACACCAGGCGACGGTGGACCCGGCCGGAGCCTGAGGGAGAGCGCGGGGTCAGGCTCTCAGGCCTCGTACCACCAGGTCCACGACGGCCTCGAACTCGCCGTCGATGCCGGGCTGTTCCCACTCGCGGGCGTGGCACGGGTCGTGGTAGCGGTCCGTGGCCTGGAAGAGGGCGCGGGCGGTGACGGCCGGGTCGGCGGCGGCGAAGGTGCCGGAGTCGACGCCGGACCGGATGATCGTCGTGAGCTGGCCGGTGAGAGCGTCGATGTGCTCACCGACCGCCTCGCCGCTCTCCCCGGTCAGCACCATGTAGGTGGCGAACAGCTCGGGGTCGTCGCCCGCCTTGCGGCGCTTGGCGGTGAACAGGGCCGCGAGCCAGTCGCGCAGCCGGGCCTCCGGGTCGCGGTCCTGCGCCACGATGTCGTCGAGGACGGCCGACGTACGGTCCAGCCAGCGTTTCGTGACCGCCTCCCGCAGCGCCGCCTTCGTACGGAAGTGCCGGTAGACGCTGCCGTGGCTGACGCCGAGCGCACGGGCCACGTCCACCACGGTGGCCTTCGCGGGGCCGTGGCGGCGCAGCACCTCCTCGGTCACCTCAAGGATGCGCTCGGCGGTCAGGATCTCGGTGGTCGCCATGGTGATGACCGTACCGGCGGTGCCGTCAGCGTTCGCTGTCGAGGTGTGCCATCTGCGCGGCCGGGTAGCGCTCGCCCGCCGCCGAGCCGGCCGGGACGGCCTCCTCGATCGCGGTGAGGTCGGCGGCGTCGAGGGTGACGTCGAGCGCGCCGAGCGCCTCCGTGAGCCGCTCGCGGGTCCGGGCGCCCACCAGCGGCACGATGTCCTCGCCGCGTGACAGCGCCCAGGCGATGGCGATCTGCGCGACGGACGCGCCCTTCTGCTCGGCGATCTTCCGCAGCGCCTCGACGAGGTCCAGGTTGTGGCGGAGATTGTCGCCCTGGAAGCGGGGGCTGTGGGCACGGAAGTCGTTGGCGGCGAGCTGCCGGTCGGGGGTGAAGTGCCCGGAGATCAGGCCGCGGGACAGCACGCCGTACGCGGTGACGCCGATGCCCAGTTCACGGGTGGTCGGCAGGATCTCGGCCTCGATGCCGCGGGAGATCAGGGAGTACTCGATCTGCAGGTCCGAGATCGGGGCGGTGGCGGCGGCCCGGCGCACGGTGTCGGCCCCGGCCTCGCTGAGGCCGATGTGGCGTACGTACCCCTTCTCGACGAGTTCGGCGATCGCGCCGACGGTCTCCTCGATGGGGACGTCCGGGTCGACGCGCGCGATGCGGTAGACGTCGATGTGGTCGACGCCGAGCCGCTGCAGCGAGTACGCCACGAAGTTGTGGACCGCGGCGGGCCGCCCGTCGTAGCCGGACCAGCGGCCCTCCGGGTCGCGCAGGGCGCCGAACTTCACGCTGACGAGGGCCTGTTCGCGGCGCGCGGGCGGGGCACTGCGCAGCGCCTCGCCGATCAGCATCTCGTTGTGGCCCATGCCGTAGAAGTCACCGGTGTCGAGCAGCGTGACTCCCGCTTCGAGCGCGGCATGGATGGTGGCGACGGCCTCCCCCCGGTCGGCGTCCCCGTACAGCGCGGACATCCCCATGCACCCGAGCCCGAGAGCGGAGACCTGCGGACCGGCGGTTCCAAGGGTGCGACTGAGCATCAGAATCTCCCGACACATCGACGAACGAAGCAACCCCTCAACCTTGACATGACAGCTGACAGATTTCAACATCTGTCAGCTGTCACAGAGAGAGCACACAAAAAAAGCCTCGGCCCCCTCTCACACATAAGAGGGAGCCGAGACCTACTACCTAGGGGCGCGGGGAACGGCGCAGTCTTTTGCTTTTAGGGGCGCGGGGAACGGCGCGACCAGCCACGACGCACCGTCAGCCGACAACGGACCGAAAACGGCCCACCCCCGCGGAGCGACTAGCAGCCGACAAGCCGCGCAGCCAAGTACCCCTCGATCTGATCGAGAGAAACCCGCTCCTGCTTCATCGTGTCCCGCTCACGCACAGTCACCGCGTTGTCGTCGAGCGTGTCGAAGTCCACGGTCACACAGAACGGCGTACCGATCTCGTCCTGGCGACGGTAACGACGCCCGATCGCACCGGCGTCATCGAAGTCGATGTTCCAGTTCTGCCGCAGCGCGGTCGCGAGACCCTTCGCCTTCGGGGACAGCTCGGGGTTGCGCGACAGCGGCAGCACGGCCACCTTCACCGGCGCGAGCCGCGGGTCGAGCCGCAGGACGGTCCGCTTCTCCATCTTGCCCTTGGCGTTGGGCGCCTCGTCCTCGACGTACGCGTCGAGGAGGAACGCCAGCATCGCGCGGCCGACACCGGCCGCGGGCTCGATGACGTACGGGGTCCAGCGCTCGCCGGCCTCCTGGTCGAAGTAGGACAGGTCCTGGCCGGAGGCCTTGGAGTGCGCGGAGAGGTCGTAGTCCGTGCGGTTGGCGACGCCCTCCAGCTCACCCCACTCGTTGCCGCCGAACTGGAAGCGGTACTCGATGTCGGCGGTGCGCTTGGAGTAGTGCGAGAGCTTCTCGGCCGGGTGGTCGTACCAGCGCATGTTCTCCTCGCGCAGGCCCAGGCCGGTGTACCAGTTCCAGCGCTCCTGCATCCAGAACTCCTGCCACTTCTCGTCCTCGCCCGGCTTGACGAAGAACTCCATCTCCATCTGCTCGAACTCGCGGGTCCGGAAGATGAAGTTGCCGGGCGTGATCTCGTTGCGGAAGGACTTGCCCATCTGCGCGATGCCGAACGGCGGCTTGCGGCGCGAGGTCTGCTGGACCTGGGCGAAGTTGGTGAAGATGCCCTGCGCGGTCTCGGGGCGCAGGTAGGCGATGGAGCCGCTGTCCTGCGTGGGGCCGAGGTGCGTGGAGAGCAGGCCGGAGAACTGCTTGGGCTCGGTGAACGTGCCCTTGTTGCCGCAGTTGGGGCAGTTGAGGTCGGCGAGCCCGTTCTCGGGGAGGCGGTTGTGCTTGGCCTCGTACGCCTCCTCAAGGTGGTCGGCGCGGTACCGCTTGTGACACGAGGTGCACTCGGTGAGCGGGTCGGAGAACGTGGCGACGTGACCGGAGGCCACCCAGACCTCGGTCGCCAGGATCACGGACGAGTCGATACCGACGACGTCCTCGCGCGACGTCACCATGTAGCGCCACCACTGACGCTTGATGTTCTCCTTGAGCTCGACACCCAGCGGCCCGTAGTCCCAGGCGGCCCGCTGGCCGCCGTAGATCTCACTGCACGGATAGACGAAGCCACGGCGCTTGCTCAGGCTGACGATGGTGTCGATCTTGTCGGCGGCCACGGTGCTCTCTTCATTACGACGACGGGCGTTGAAGCGGGTTGCTTCACAGCTATTGCTTCACGGCTACTGCTACAGAGCTGTTGCTTCAGAGCGAATGCCTCAGATTACCGGCGGCCCCGCCCCTCGGATCAAATCGGTTGGGGTACGGGCCGGACGCCGGCCCTCCGCCCACCGGCACACCCCTCGCATACCGGGATGAAGTCCAGATCACAGGGCCGCTTATTGACAATCGTTTCCACACCAGCTGAAAATGACTGTCATGAACGTACGACGACGCCACATATCCGCCGGTGTGATCGCGACGGCCACCGCCCTCGCCCTCGGCTCCCTCTCCGCCTGCTCGTCCGACTCCAGCGCGGCGGACGGCGAGGGCGGCAAGCTCGACGTCGTGGCGTCGTTCTACCCGCTGCAGTTCCTCGCCGAGGAGATAGGCGGGAGCCACGTCAGCGTGAACACCCTGACCGAGCCCGGTCAGGAGCCGCACGACCTGGAGATCAGCGCCAAGCAGACCGCGCAGCTCCAGGAGTCCGACGTGGCTCTCTACCTGAAGGGCCTGCAGCCCTCCGTCGACGAGGCGATAGGCCAGTCCGAGGTGAAGGCGAAGGTCGACGCGGCCACCCTCACCAGCCTGGAGAAGCACGGCAACGAGGTCGGCGGCCACGCGGCCGAGCACGACGAGGACGAGGACGAGCACGGCCACGACGAGGAAGGCTCCGGCCTCGACCCGCACATCTGGCTCGACCCCGTGAAGTACGCCGAGGTCGCCGAGGGTGTGGGCAAGGCCTTCGAGAAGGCCGACCCGGACAACGCGGCCACGTACAAGAAGAACACCGCGGCCCTGGTGAAGAAGCTGGACGGGCTCGACACCCGCTTCGAGGACGGCCTCAGGAACACGGAGACCAAGGTCTTCATCACCACCCACGCGGCCTTCGGCTATCTCGCCGAGCGCTACGGCCTCACCGAGGAGGCCATCAACGGCCTGGACCCGGAGAGCGAGCCCAGCGCCAACCGCGTCAAGGACCTTGAGAAGATGGCGAAGGCCGACGGCGTCTCCACCGTGTTCTACGAGACGCTCGTCAGCGACAAGACCGCCAAGACCATCGCCGCGGACGCGGACCTCAGGACGGATGTGCTCGACCCGATCGAGGGCATCACCGAGAAGTCCAGGGGCGACGACTACATCCAGGTCATGGACGCCAACCTCAAGGCGCTGCGGACGGCCCTGGGAGCGAAGTGACCGTGAAATGACAGCGACATGAGCAGTACGAGCAGCCTCCGGAGGACGTCGGCATGACGAACGGGTCCGACACACCGACCGACACCTCGATCGACACACCGCACCCGCCTGTGATCTCCCTGCGCGGTGTGACGGCCGAACTCGGCTCACGCCCCGTCCTGCGCGGCATCGACCTCACCGTGAACCGCGGTGAGGTCGTCGCGCTGCTCGGCGCCAACGGCTCCGGCAAGTCGACCGCCATCCGCACGATCATCGGCCAGGTGCCGGTCAGCGGCGGCGAGATCGACCTCTTCGGCACGCCCCGGCGCCGCTTCCGCGACTGGGCGCGCGTGGGATACGTACCGCAGCGCACGACGGCCGCCGGCGGTGTGCCCGCCACGGTGACCGAGGTGGTGTCCTCCGGGCGGCTGTCCCGCGCCCGCTTCGGCGTCCTGCGCAAGGCGGACCGCGAGGCCGTCCGGCACGCCCTGGAGCTGGTGGGCCTCGCCGACCGCGCCAAGGACTCCGTGGACGCCCTCTCCGGCGGCCAGCACCAGCGCGTCCTCATCGCCCGCGCGCTGGCCTCCGTACCGGAACTGCTGATCATGGACGAGCCGATGGCGGGCGTGGACCTGGCGAGCCAGGAGGTCCTCGCGGCGACCCTGCGGGAGCAGGTCGCGGTCGGCACGTCCGTCCTCCTCGTGCTGCACGAGCTGGGCCCGCTGGAGCCGCTGATCGACCGCGCGGTCGTGCTGCGCGACGGCTGCGTGCTGCACGACGGCCCGCCCCCGCGGGCGCTCGGCCAGCACGCGCTGCCCGGCCACGACCACGTACACCCCCACGCGGCCCACGACGCCGAACCCCTGCGCACAGGACTGCTGAGCTGACCGCCATGAACCTCGAAATCCTCGATTACGCCTTCATGCAGCGGGCCCTGCTCGCGGCCGTCCTCGTCGGCATCACCGCGCCCGCCGTCGGCATCTACCTCGTCCAGCGCCGCCAGGCCCTGCTGGGCGACGGCATCGGCCATGTCGCCATGACGGGCGTCGGCCTCGGCTTCCTCCTCTCCTGGTCCCCGGTATGGATGGCGACGGCCGTCTCCGTGGTCGGCGCGGTCCTGATGGAACTGATCCGCTGGTACGGCAAGACGCGCGGCGACATCGCGCTGGCGATGCTCTTCTACGGGGGCATGGCGGGCGGTGTGATGTTCATCAACCTCGCTCCCGGCGGCTCCAACGCCAACCTGACCTCGTACCTCTTCGGCTCGCTCTCCACGGTGTCCGAGTCGGACGTGACGGCGATCTGCCTGCTGGCCGCCTTCGTCGTCCTGGTGACGATCGGGCTGCGCAGGCAGCTCTTCGCCGTCAGCCAGGACGAGGAGTTCGCGCGGGTGACGGGGCTGCCCGTGCGCGCCCTGAACCTCCTCACCGCGATCACCGCCGCCGTGACCGTCACCGTCGCCATGCGGGTCGTCGGCCTGCTCCTGGTGTCCGCGCTGATGGTGGTCCCGGTGGCCGCCGCGCAGCAGCTCAGCCGGAGTTTCGCCGCCACGTTCGCGATCTCGGTGGCGATCGGCGTCAGCGTGACGATCGGCGGCACGGTGACGTCGTACTACCAGGACGTACCGCCCGGCGCGACGATCGTGCTGCTGACCATCGGGGCGTTCATGCTGCTCACGGTGGCGGCGACGCCGCTGGCCAGGCGGCGGGCGCGGGCCGCCGCGCAGGCCGCGGCACGGGAGAGCGGGGACCCGGCGGAGTGTGCCATTCCCGGCTCCCGTACACCGACCGGGAAGGTCGGCGTCTGACCGCGCCCAGCTCGGGCTGGCACAATGGCCCGGCAAGCCGCAGACGTTTGGAGGCAACGGTGACGACCGCTGGACCGCCCGTTCGGGGCCGTTCCACCCGGCAGCGTGCCGCCGTGGCGGCGGCGCTCGACGAGGTGGACGAGTTCCGTAGTGCGCAGGATCTGCACGACATGCTCAAGCACAAGGGCGACTCTGTCGGGCTGACCACCGTGTACCGCACGCTGCAGTCGCTCGCGGACGCGGGTGAGGTCGATGTGCTGCGTACGTCCGACGGGGAGTCGGTGTACCGCCGCTGTGCGAGCGGGGATCATCACCATCACCTGGTGTGCCGGGTGTGCGGGAAGGCTGTGGAGGTCGAGGGGCCTGCGGTGGAGAAGTGGGCTGAGGCGATCGCCTCGGAACACGGCTATGTGAATGTCGCCCACACGGTGGAAATCTTCGGCACCTGCGCGGACTGCGCTGCGCGCGGCCAAGGGGTATGAACCTCAGCCCACGCTCTCGGCTGCGGCCCGGTGGGGGCTGGGGCCAACGATTGCGCAGTTCCCCGCGCCCCTAAAAGCTCCGCGCCCCTAGGTACCTAGG
>NZ_JBHWZP010000286.1:0-12137 GCF_042728395.1 Streptomyces sp. NPDC060205 | reverse complement strand
CCCCGGAACTCGGGGCGCCCCCTTCCGCGTACCCGCGGAGGTCAGGACTTCTTGGCCGACCCGGCCTCGTCCTTGTCCTCCACCTTGTCGTCCGCCTTGTCCACTGCCTCGGTCTTTTCCTTCTCCTCTGCGGAGTCGGAGTCCGCGGCCTCTGCCTCGGTGTCGTCCTCGGACTTCTTGTCCAGGTCCGGCGCGGCGCCGTCCTCGTCCGTGTCGTCGTCCGGGGCGCCCGGCTCGACGACCTCTTCGCGGCCCGGCCTGCTGCGCGCCGACAGCACGATGTAGAGCACGGCGAGCAGGAAGACGACGATCGAGGTCCAGCCGTTCAGACGGAGCCCCAGGAAGTGGTGGGCCTCGTCGACACGCATGTACTCGATCCAGAAACGGCCTACGCAGTACGCGGCGACGTACAGCGCGAAGGCGCGGCCGTGGCCCAGCTTGAAGCGGCGGTCGGCCCAGATGACGAGGACCGCGACACCGATGCACCACAGCGACTCGTACAGGAACGTCGGGTGGTAGTAGCCGGGCTCCCTGCCGTCCGTCACGGACGTGATGTGCAGCGCCCAGGGCAGATCGGTCTCGCGCCCGTACAGCTCCTGGTTGAACCAGTTGCCCCAGCGGCCGATGGCCTGCGCGAGGGCGATCCCGGGGGCGAGGGCGTCGGCCCAGGCCGGCAGCGGGATGCCACGGCGGCGGCAGCCGATCCAGGCGCCGACCGCGCCGAGCGCGATGGCCCCCCAGATACCGAGGCCGCCCTCCCAGATCTTGAAGGCGTCGACCCAGTCCTGACCCTCGCTGAAGTACAGCTGGTAGTCGGTGACGACGTGGTACAGACGCCCGCCGACGAGGCCGAACGGCACGGCCCACACGGCGATGTCCGCGACGGTGCCTGGCCGGCCGCCGCGCGCGACCCAGCGCTTGTTGCCGAGCCAGACGGCTACGAAGACGCCGATGATGATGCAGAACGCGTAGCCACGCAGCGGAATGGGGCCGAGGTGCAGCACACCGCGCGAAGGACTGGGGATATAGGCAAATTCCATGGCGGGGTCGACGCTACCCTGCCGGGCGGCACGTCGGGCAACCCGCCCGGGCTACGGCTCCATAACGAGACCGGGCGGGACCCTGCCGATCGGAGGGCCCCGCTCCGGGCTCACGCCTTGTCTGCCTGCTGGACCATCTGCTTCAGCTTGGCCGGGGTCATCGACTGGTCCTGGTAGATGTTCTTGCCGTTCAGCAGGACCGTCGGGGTGCCGCTGAAGCCGCCGCTCTGGAAGGCCTGGTGGGACTTGGCGACCCAGCTGTCGTGCGTGCCGCCCTCGACGCACTTCCTGAACGCGCCGGTGGTCAGCCCGTCGACCTTGCCGGCCAGCTCGATCAGCTTGTCGTTCTTCGCGTACGCGTCGTCCGTCTCGGCGGGCTGGTTCTCGAACAGCACGTCGTGGTACGCGGGGAACTTCCCGGCGTCCTGGGCGCACGCGGCGGCGTTGGCGGCGCGCAGCGAGCCGCTGCCGCGCATGTTCCCGTCGATCAGGGTCGCCAGGTGGTACTCCACCTTCAGCTGTCCGGATTCCGTCAGCTCATGGACCGTCGAGCGGTAGCCGTCCTCGAAGCTCTTGCAGGCCGGGCAGCGGAAGTCCTCCCACACGGTGAGGGTCGACTTCGCGCTCTCCTTGCCGACGGGGATGGCGAGGCTGTCGTCGCCGTTCGCCCCCGAGGGAGCCGTCAGCGGGCCCGCCTCGGTGTCCGCCTTGCCGTCGCCCGAGTTCGCGGCGAGGACGCCGATCACTCCGGCCAGGGCCAGTACGCAGACGATCGCGCCGCCCACGACCAGCACCCGGCGGCGCTTGTCGGACTTCTTCTGCTTGTCTCGCTCTTCCGCCAGCCGCTCGCGGGCGGTGCGCTTTCCCTCACGGTTCTTCTCGCTCACATCCCGCAGAACGAACCGGGGAGGCGCACCGCGCCTCCCCGGCCCCAGGTCCACCCGTTCGAGTGAGTGAACCGTTCATCACCACATCGTGTGACTACACCGCGCCGCGCACGCCCTCGGCGAGGTCGGCGGCGAGCGCGCGCACACCCTCCAGGCCCGCGGTCTCGTCGGGGGCGTCCAGCATCAGCTTCACGAACGCCGAACCGACGATGACGCCGTCGGCGAAGCCGGCCACCTCGCGCGCCTGTACGGCGTTCGAGACGCCGAGGCCGACACAGACCGGGAGGTCGGTGGTGGCCTTGGTGCGCCGGACGAGTTCCTGTGCCTGGGCGCCCACGGACGCGCGGGTGCCGGTGACGCCCATCAGCGAGGCCGCGTACACGAAGCCGGAACCGGCCGCGGTGATGTCGGCGAGGCGGGCGTCCTTGCTGCTGGGCGCGACGACGAAGACGGTCCCGAGGCCGTGCTTGTCCGCGTGCTCCCTCCACAGGGCCGACTCCTGGACGGGCAGGTCGGGCAGGATGCACCCGGCGCCGCCCGCCTCGGCCAGCTCGGCGGTGAAGCGCTCCACGCCGTAGCGGTCGATGGGGTTCCAGTACGTCATCACGAGGACGGGCTTGCCGGTCGCCTCGTACGCCTCGCGGACCGTGCGCATCACGTCGGCGATCTTGACGCCGCCGCGCAGGGCGATGTCGTCGGCGGTCTGGATGACGGGTCCGTCCAGGACGGGGTCGCTGTGCGGCAGCCCGACCTCGACGACGTCCGCGCCGCCGTCGAAGACGGCCTTGATCGCCGCGATACCGCCGTCCACGGTCGGGAAGCCGGCCGGCAGGTACGCGATCAGCGCGGACCTGCCCTCGGCCTTCGCCCCGGCGAGGGTGTCACTCAACAGCTGTACGTTGCCGCTCACTTGGCGTCCCCCTCGATCTCCGCGGTGTCGCTGTCGGCGTCCGCCTCGACGACGGCGTCGGCGCCCTCGTCGTACAGGCCGAAGTAGCGCGCGGCCGTGTCCATGTCCTTGTCGCCGCGGCCCGAGAGGTTGACGACGATCAGCCCGTCCGGGCCGAGTTCCCTGCCGACCTCCAGGGCGCCCGCGAGCGCGTGGGCGCTCTCGATGGCCGGGATGATGCCCTCGGTGCGGGACAGCAGACGCAGGGCCTGCATGGCCGCGTCGTCCGTGACGGCGCGGTACTCGCCCCGGCCGCTGTCCTTGAGGTAGGCGTGCTCGGGGCCGATGCCCGGGTAGTCGAGTCCGGCCGAGATCGAGTAGGGCTCGGTGATCTGGCCCTCCTCGTCCTGGAGGACGTAACTGCGGGAGCCGTGCAGGATGCCCGGCTCGCCGGCCGTGAGGGTGGCCGCGTGCTCGCCGGTCTCGATGCCGTGTCCGGCGGGCTCGCAGCCGATGAGGCGTACGTCCGCGTCCGGGATGAAGGCGTGGAAGAGGCCGATGGCGTTCGAGCCGCCGCCGACGCAGGCGATCGCCGCGTCGGGCAGGCGGCCCGCGCGCTCCAGGATCTGCCGGCGGGCCTCGACGCCGATGACGCGGTGGAAGTCGCGGACCATCGCCGGGAAGGGGTGTGGTCCGGCGACCGTGCCGAACAGGTAGTGGGTGCGGTCGACGTTGGCGACCCAGTCGCGGAACGCCTCGTTGATGGCGTCCTTCAGCGTGCGGCTGCCGGACTTCACGGCGATGACCTCGGCGCCGAGCATGCGCATCCGGGCCACGTTCAGGGCCTGGCGCTGGGTGTCGATCTCACCCATGTAGATGGTGCATTCGAGGCCGAACAGCGCGCAGGCGGTGGCCGTGGCGACGCCGTGCTGGCCCGCGCCGGTCTCGGCGATGACGCGGGTCTTGCCCATGCGCCTGGTGAGCAGGGCCTGGCCGAGCACGTTGTTGATCTTGTGGGAGCCGGTGTGGTTGAGGTCTTCCCGCTTCAGGAAGATCCGGGCGCCCCCGGCGTGCTCGGCGAACCGCTCGACCTCGGTGAGGGAGCTGGGCCGGCCGGTGTAGTGGACGAGCAGGTCGTCCAGTTCCCGGGCGAACTCGGGGTCGGACCTGGCCTTGTCGTACTCGACGGCGACCTCGTCCACGGCGGCGACCAGCGCCTCCGGGATGAACTTGCCGCCGAACGCGCCGAAGTAGCCCTCGGCGCTGGGGATGCGACCCTCGGGGTCGGGAATGAAGAACTCGCTGGACATGCGGATACCTCACAGGGGCGTCGGCCCCGGGATGGGAAGGAATGGGATCGCGTAGGTCTCATCTGCGGTTCGGCAGCGCCCTTCAGGGGCGCGGGGAACTGCGCCACCAGCCCCCACCGGCCCGCAGATTCACAACGGGCATCCAGCGGAACGCAAGGACGCGGCTCAGCTCACCGCAGGTGACACGCGCCGACGCCATCGCATGCCATTCACTTGACCCGGCTCATCGCCGATGACATACCGCACCCGCCGCCCGTGCACCCGCCGCGCCGGCGCCCGGCAGCCGCGCGGACGGCAGCCGCGGGCGAGGCGCGCGTAGGGGCCGGCAGCCGCCGGGAGTCCCGCGGCGACGGACCGGACGCACGCCGGACCGCCGTCGGGGCGGGAGCCCGGACGGACGGTCGTGGCGGGGGTGCGGCCGACGCTCATCGGGAGTGGTCAGCCCCGTCCGTGCCGCAGCGCGGGGTGCGCGCCGGCGGCGACCAGGTCGGAGACGGCCGTCTTCGGGTCCCGGCCGGTCACCAGGGACTCGCCGACCAGTACGGCGTCGGCGCCCGCGTTCGCGTAGGCGATGAGGTCGTGCGGGCCGCGCACCCCGGATTCGGCGATCTTCACGATGTGCGCGGGGATCTCGGGCGCGATGCGCTCGAAGGTGCCGCGGTCGACCTTGAGGGTCTTGAGGTTGCGCGCGTTGACACCGATGACCTTCGCCCCGGCCTCCACCGCCCGGTCGATCTCGTCCTCGTCGTGCACCTCGACGAGCGGGGTGAGCCCGATGGACTCGGCGCGCTCGATGAGGGACTCCAGGGCGGGCTGGTCGAGGGCGGCCACGATCAGCAGCGCGAGGTCGGCCCCGTACGCGCGGGCCTCCCACAGCTGGTACGACGTGACGATGAAGTCCTTGCGCAGCACCGGGATGTCGACCCGGGCGCGGACGGCCTCCAGGTCGGCGAGCGAGCCGCCGAAGCGGCGCTGCTCGGTGAGCACGGAGATGACGGCCGCGCCGCCCGCCTCGTAGTCCGCGGCGAGGGCCGCGGGGTCGGCGATCGCGGCGAGGGCGCCCTTGGACGGGCTGGAGCGCTTGACCTCGCAGATGACCTTGACGCCGTCGCCGCGCAGGGCCGCGACACCGTCCTTGGCGGGCTGAGCCTTCGCGGCGCGCTCCTTGAGCTCGTCGAGGCTGACGCGCGCCTGCCGTTCCGCGAGGTCGGCACGGACTCCGTCGATGATCTCGTCGAGCACACTCACGCGAGCGGCCCCCTTCCAGACGGTGAACGGTTGAAGCGGTTTGGCGGTTGCAGCGCTTCTGCTGTCGACCGGGGTGTCGTCGCATCGGACGAAACCGGTGGTCACTGCGATGGTATCCGCAGGAGGGCTTCGGCCTCACATCCGGTTGACGCCGGTCCCACTACCTGGACGTTCCCTGGTTGATCAAGGGTGCAGCCAGCCACCGAACGGCAGGTTCCGGACAACGGTGAAGACCAGCGACAACGCGCCCAGGCTCCACAGCAGGGGCGGCCCGGGATCGATGCGCGTCGGGCGGCCCCGGGCCGTGCGGATCACCCAGACGGTCCACAGCACGGCGAAGGCCAGATAGCCGAGCACGGCGAGCGCGTTGGCCCCCAGCGCCGTCCCGAGATCGCCGTGCGCGACGGCGTGGGCGCTGCGCAGTCCTCCGCAGCCGGGGCAGTACAGGCCCGTGTAGCGCAGCAGGGGGCAGGCGGGGTAGTGGCCGGGTTCGTTCGGGTCGACGGCTCCGACGTACGCGAAGGCCGCGGCGACGGCCAGGAGAATCCCGCCGGGCACGGCGAGGCGTCGCACCGCGGCCACGGCTGCGGAGCCGGAAGCGGAGCCGGGCGGGGGCGTCACTCTCCGGGATTCGGCGTTCACGCGTCGCATTGTGCCGCGCCGAGGGGTCGGCCGCACGGGGCGGGAGGCGGTCCCGGCGCTCCACGCACCGGATCCGCCTCCTGGGCGGCGCGCCGGGGTCAGCTCTCGGCCGACGCGACCTGGTGGGTGGGGTGCGCGTTCTTCGGCTGGCCGAGGCCCGCCGCGCGCATCGCCATGCCGACCACGCCGCCGAGGACGACGATCACCATGCCGGCCCAGAAGCCCAGCGGGCTGGCCAGCACCATGAAGGCACCGGAGACGCAGAAACCGATGAAGGCGATGATGACACCGGTCCAGGCGGCCGGGGTGTGGCCGTGGCTGCTGCCCGCCATGACTTGCTCCTCGTTGCTGTACGTGAATGAGCCGGACGCTCACTCCCATTGTCCCGCACGCTCGTGTGTGCGGTGAGCGCGGGGCCCCTCGGGGGCCGTCCCGCGGACTGAGGGGTTCGTGACCGGCCGCGGCCCGGTGGGGGCCGTTCGCGCAGTTCCCCGCGCCCCTCAAAAGCGGGGCTGCGCCCCAGCCTTTGCCTTTCGGGGGCCGGACCCGCACCCGGAAGCGCGGCCCGCCGTCAGAACGGTCACGCCCCCGTGGGGTCCTCGCCGCGGTCCAGCGCCTTCCAGATCTCCTCCGGGCGGTCGGGATCGACGGGCGCCCGGGCCCGCCGCACCCGAGGCGTCCCGTCCCGCTCGTACCGCCCCGACATGGTCGGCCACGACCGCCCGTACCGCAGGGCCAGCAGCCCCGCGAGGAGCAGCAGCAGACCGCCCGCCGCGGCCACGTACGGCCACCCGGTGTGCGTCATCGTGTCCACGGTCGCGGCGGTGTCGCCGGTCGCCGCCGCGGCCTTCTCGTCCAGCGCGGAGCTGTCGGAGAGGCCGAGGAGCGCCGAGGCGATCGTGCCCGCGCCGGACAGCGCGAGGAGTCCGGCGACCAGGAAGCGTCCGGCCCTGCGGACGGCGAAGACGGCGACGAGGGAGGCCAGTCCCACGATCGCCAGCGCGGCGGGGACGCCCGTGACGTCACTGCCTGAGGCGCTCAGCGGGAAGTCGCCGCCGGCCACGGTCGCCGTGCCGCCCGACCAGCCGCGCCGGGTGGCGAGCAGCACGAGGGCCGCGCCGAGCGCGCCGGACAACAGGGCGACGGCGAGGCTCCGGCGGCCGGAGCGGGCGGGTCCGGGGGCTTCGGATCGGGGGTGCGGTACAGCAGTCACGTACCCCACTATCGCCTGAACTCCGGGCGAACCGTCACCCGAGGACACGTGAGCCGCGTCGCACTGCCCGCGAATGTCTCCTTGTCGACCTTGTCGCGGATCTCGCGGGAGAGCCTGTCGGCGCCCCCGTCAGCTGGGCCGCTCCGGGCCGGCCGGACGGGGGGGGTCCGTCAGGAGAGGCGGTTGGCCGTGTGGACAGCCCGCAGGACCGCCGCCGCCTTGTTGCGGCACTCGGTGTCCTCGGCGACGGGGTCCGAGTCGGCGACGACCCCGGCGCCCGCCTGCACGTACGCGGTGCCGTCCCGCAGCAGGGCCGTACGGATGGCGATGGCGGTGTCGGAGTCGCCGGCGAAGTCGAGGTAGCCGACGCAGCCGCCGTACAGACCGCGCCGCGAGGGCTCCAACTCGTCGATGATCTGCATCGCGCGGGGCTTGGGAGCGCCCGAGAGCGTGCCGGCGGGGAAGCAGGCGGTCAGTACGTCGAAAGCCGTACGCCCCTCGGCGACCTTGCCGGTGACGGTCGACACGATGTGCATGACGTGGGAGTAGCGCTCGATGGACATGAAGTCGACGACCTCCACGGAGCCGGGTTCGCAGACCCGGCCCAGGTCGTTGCGGCCCAGGTCGACGAGCATCAGGTGCTCGGCGCGCTCCTTGGGGTCGGAGATCAGCTCGTCGGCGAGAGCCTGGTCCTCCTGGACGGTGGCGCCGCGCGGCCGGGTGCCCGCGATGGGGTGGACCATCGCCTGCCCGTCCTCGACCTTGACCAGGGCCTCCGGGGAGGACCCCACGACGTCGAAGCCGTCGAAGCGGAAGAGGTACATGTACGGGGAGGGGTTGGTCGCCCGCAGTACCCGGTAGACGTCCAGCGCGCTCGCCGTGCACGCCGTCTCGAAGCGCTGGGAGGGGACGACCTGGAAGGCCTCGCCGGCCCGGATGCGCTCCTTGATGTCGTCGACGGCGACCTGGTAGTCGGGGCCGCCCCACAGCGCGGTGTACTCGGGGAGTTCGGACGGCGGGAGCGCGGCCGGGGGCTGCGAGACGGGCCGCGAGAGGTCCGCCTCCATGGCGTCGAGGCGGGCCACGGCGTCGTGGTAGGCCTCGTCGACGCCGGAGTCGAGGTCGTTGTGGTTGATCGCGTTGGCGATCAGCAGGACCGAGCCGTCCCAGTGGTCCAGGACGGCGAGGTCGCTGGTGAGCAGCATGGTCAGCTCGGGCAGTTTCAGGTCGTCGCGCTCGCCGGGGCCGATCTTCTCCAGGCGGCGCACGATGTCGTAGCCGAGGTAGCCGACCATGCCGCCGGTGAACGGCGGAAGCGCGTGGTCGCCGGCGAGGTCGTGCGGGGTGTGCAGGGTCTCGATGGTGGCGCGCAGGGCAGCGAGCGGGTCACCGTCGGCGGGGACCCCGACGGGCGGGGTGCCCAGCCAGTGCGCCTGTCCGTCGCGCTCGGTGAGGGTGGCGGCCGAGCGGACCCCCACGAAGGAGTAGCGGGACCACGTGCGGCCGTTCTCCGCGGACTCCAGGAGGAAGGTGCCGGGGCGTTCGGCGGCGAGCTTGCGGTAGAGCGCGACGGGTGTGTCGCCGTCCGCGAGGAGCTTGCGGCTGACGGGGATGACACGCCGGTCGGTGGCCAGCTTGCGGAAGGTGTCGAGGTCCATGGCCGCTGACCTTACTGATCCACGGCGGGTACGCCGGAACCGGCGTCCCCGGCATCCGCGGCGCTCCCGGTGCCCCCGGCGTCCTTGAGGAGCACGTCGGCGTCGAAGCAGGTGCGGTCGCCGGTGTGGCAGGCGGCGCCCACCTGGTCGACCTTGACCAGCACGGTGTCGGCGTCGCAGTCGAGCGCGACGGACCTGACCCACTGGAAGTGTCCGGAGGTGTCGCCCTTGACCCAGTACTCCTGGCGGCTGCGCGACCAGTAGGTGCAGCGGCCGGTCGTCAGCGTGCGATGCAGCGCCTCGTCGTCCATCCAGCCGAGCATGAGCACCTCACCGGTGTCGTACTGCTGGGCGATGGCGGGTACGAGCCCGTCGGCGCTGCGCCTGAGGCGTGCGGCGATCTCGGGGTCCAGGCCGCTGGGGCCGCTGGGCGTGGGCGTGCTGGTCATGCCGACCATTGTGCCGCGCCCGCCGTACCTGCCCGGACGGCGTCCACTGGATGAGAGGGGAGGCACCCGGGGGCCCGTTCGCGGCAGATCGGTGGCCGGGAGAAGTGGGCGGACCGCCGGGGCGGTCGTAGGCTGGCAGGCATGTCGACCCATGCGAAGCGTGAACGACTTCTCCTCGCCGACCTGTTGGAGGCCGAGGGACCGGACGCCCCCACTCTGTGCGAGGGCTGGAACACCCGCGATCTCGCCGCCCATGTCGTGGTGCGCGAGCGCCGCCCTGATGCCGCCGGCGGCCTCTTGATCAAGCAGCTCGCGTCGCGGCTCGACCGGGTGATGGCGGAGTTCGCCGCGAAGCCGTACGAGGAGCTGATCCAGCTCATCCGTACGGGCCCGCCGCGTTTCTCGCCGTTCAACCTCAAGCAGATCGACGAGGCGTCGAACGCGATCGAGTTCTACGTCCACACCGAGGACGTACGCCGGGCCCGGCCCGACTGGGTGCCCCGGGTGCTCGACCCGGTCTTCCAGGACGCCCTGTGGTCCCGCCTGGAGCGCGTCGCCAGGATGATGGGCCGGGGCGCGCCCACCGGCCTGGTCCTGCGCCGCCCGGACGGCCAGACGGTCGTCGCCCACAAGGGCACCCCCGTGGTGACGGTCACCGGCGAGCCCTCCGAGCTGGTCCTCTTCGCCCACGGCCGCCAGAGCGTGGCGGACGTGGAGGTGGACGGCGACAAGGACGCGATCGCCAAACTCCAGGAGACGAAGCAGCTGGGCCTGTAGGCCGGTCGGGCGACCACCCGCGCCCGGGCCCTTCAGGGGGCTCGGGCGGTCGCTCGGGCAGCTAGCGCGGCAGTTCCGCCCGGCGCAACGCCCCGCAGGCCAGCCCCGTCAGCCCGCCGAGCGCGCACACGCCCGCGCTGGCGGCGAAGACGGGTCCTGTTCCCCAGAGTGCGATCGCCGCGCCGGTCAGCGGGAACGTGAGCGGGGCGAGCCCCAGGCTGAAGAGGTTCGCCACGGAGGTCACCCGCCCGGTGAACGCGGGATCCGACTCGGTCTGGATCAGCGCCCCGCACAGCGCTCCGCTCAGCCCGGTGAGCAGACCGACGGCGAGCGCCGTGCCGACGGCCGCGGCGAGCGTGGGCACGTACGCGAGTGCCCCCACGGCGACGGCGCCGACGGCGATCGTCACGGACAGCACCAGCCCCGCGCGCGGCACCCTCCCGCGCACGGCCAGCAGCAGGGACGTCGCGCCCGCCCCGGTCCCGAAGCCGGCCAGCACCCAGCCCATTCCCGTGGCGCCCCAGCCGCGTTCGTCCGCGAGGAGGGTCAGCCCGACGTTCAACGGCCCGACGAACCCGAGATCGCTCAACGCGATGACGACCATGAGCCGGGCGAGGACGGGGTCGCGCCGGATGTACTCCACGCCGTCCCGCAGATCCCGTGCGGCCGTCGGCCGGGAAGGCGGTTCCTGTCCGGCGCCCCCGTCCTGCGGTCGGCTGCGCATCCGTACGGCCGTCAGCAGCGGCAGTGCCACCGCGAAGAGCAGCGCCGCCGCGCCGAAGGCCGCCGCGGCGCCGCCGAGGGCCACGCCGAGGCCGCCGAGCGGGGCGCCCACGACGGCCGCGAGACGGCTCGCCATGCCCCGCATGCCCTGCACGCGGGCCAGTTGGCCGCGGACGGTGATCCGGGCCGGCAGCGCGCCGAGCGCGGGCATGACCACGGCGTCGACGACGCCGAAAACCAGGGCGAGCAGCCCGAGCAGCCACAGTCCGGGACTGCTCACCAGCAGCAGGGCGGCGACGGCGACCACCGCCGCGCACCGCACGCCGCCGCCGGCGATCAGCACGCGACGCGGGCCGAAACGGTCGGCGATCACTCCCCCGCCCAGCATGAGCAGGGCGCGCGGCACGGCGCTCGCCGCCATCACGAGCCCGGCCTGCGAGGGCGTACCGGCCTGTACGGCGGCCCAGGACAGCGCCACGTAGTAGACGTTGTCGCCGATCGCCGAGGAGGTGTACGCGCCGAGCCAGCGCAGGACGTCGGGGTCGCGGTGGGCGGGGCGGTCGGGGGCTGGCTGGGCGGCTTCGGAGATCGCGGGAGTGACGGTCACGTCGGTGGCCTCCTGGGACGCACGGACTGTCAGGTGCGGAACGGGAACGCGAGCGCGTGCAGCGCGACGTTCTCGCGCCCTTCGGTGTCGCCGGCGGCCTCCGCGGCCCGCCCCTTCTCGTCGTACTTCTTCGCGAGGGCCAACAACTCGGCGCTCAGCTCGGCGAGTTCGGCGGCGGTCAGCCGCAGCAGGGACTCGTTGTCCGGGGCGGCGGAGTTCCACTCGGGGCCCCAGGTGAGGCGTTCGTCGAGGTAGCGGCGGTACATGTCGGACCGCTGCTGGTGGAAGAGCCGGGTGGCGGCGAGGTGCGCGGCGGCCCGCTCGGGTGCGTCCCGGAAGTCCTTGTCCCTGATGCTCACGCCCTGGGTGGCGGGCTGCCACCAGCGTTCACGGGCGTCGCCGCTCTGCGGGTCGGCCGCCTCGATCAGCCCGTGCTCGGCGAGTTTGCGCAGGTGGTAGCTGACCAGGGAGACCGCTTCGTCGACCTGCTCGGCGAGCTGGGAGGCGGTGGCGGTGCGGGCCACGCACAGGCCCCGGTAGAGCTGCATCCGCAAGGGGTGGGCGAGGGCCTTGAGGGTGCCGAGGTCCGTGATCGGTTGGTTCTCCGTGCCGCTCATGACGTCCACCGTAGATACGAAAGAAAAGTTGCGCAATAAAAACTGCGCAACTTTTCTTTCCTGTCCCGCTGTTCCTC
>NZ_JBHWZP010000285.1:0-12213 GCF_042728395.1 Streptomyces sp. NPDC060205 | reverse complement strand
GTCGTAGATGGCCTTGGCGCCCCTGCCCAGCTGCGGACCGGCCAGCCAGGTGCTGTCGGACGGGCCGATCGACGTGTTCGAGACGAGTACGGTCTTGCCGTCGACCACGCGGAACCAGCCGCCGCCGGACGAACCACCGGTCATCGTGCACCCGATGCGGTACATGGTCGGCAGCCCCGGGTCGAGCGAGAGCCGGCCCGGCCGGTCGACGCACTTGTGCATGATCAGACCGTCGAAGGGCGCCGCCGCCGGGTAGCCCCAGGCTCCCATCGCGCCCGCGTTGCGTGCGGCGGGCGTGGAGAAGTCGACGTCCAGCGCGTTGCCGACCGTCTCCTCAAGGGACTTGGAGCCGGTCTCCGGCTTCACGTGCAGCACCGCGTAGTCGTACGGGGCACCCGCGCCGCCCGACTCCGAGCCGCCCTCGATCCACTCGTCGGAGGTCGAGGCCCAGTCCGCCCAGAACTGGCCGTACGGGGCGATCTCCTGCTGCGTGGCGTTGCCCAGCTGGGCCTCGGACTTGCCGAGGTCGTTGTAGGCCGGCACGAAGGCGATGTTGCGGTACCAGCCGCCGCCACCGCCGGCGTGCACACAGTGGCCCGCGGTCCACACGAGGTTGGACTTACCGGGGTTGCGCGGATCCGTGACGACCGTGCCGGAGCAGACCATCGAACCCTCGGGGGAGTCGAAGAAGACCTTCCCGACCGGCGCGGCGTTCTCGTGGTACGGCGTCTTCTCGCGCGTCGCCGTGACCGGGGCGGGCGCCGGATCGCTGACGCCCTGCTCGGCCGCCGCGTCCTTCGTGGAGACCGTCTTCCCGGGATCCTCGGCGGATGTCATCCGCTCGGGCTTCCAGAGACCCTCGATCACCGGGTTGACGAAGTCCTGTGCCTCACTGAGCCACTTGTCCTTGTCCCAGTTCTTCCACTCGCCGTCCTTCCAGTCGTCCACATCGATGCCGTGCTCCTTGAGCCTGTCGGCGATGTCGGCCGGAATTTCGATCTTGTCGGAACCGGAGGACTCGGAACCCGTGGCAGCCGGCTTGTCGGCGGCCTTGTCGTCCCCCGAGTCACAGGCGGTGCCGGTGAGGGCCAGAGCCGCGACGAGTCCGGCGGCGGCGAGGAAGCGGCCCCGCCCGCGGCTTTCCACGAAGGACGGACGTGTGGAACGCATGGTGTTGGTACCCCCGATAGAACGTGTATTTCTGACCTGCGGGTCGAGCACCTGCGGATCGGGCACCCGAAGCTTCGAGGACGAACGGCGGGCGGGCCGTGCATGTTTCCGTCGGGCCCACCCTGCCGCCGCCCGTCCTCGTGCCGCTACTGCTGTGCCGCGTACTTCTTGCTCACCGCGTCGTAGATCCCCTTGGCCTCCGCGCCCAGGTGCGGACCCGCCAGCCAGCCCGCCGTCACCGGGCCGATCGAGGTGTTGGAGACCAGCGCGGGCTCGCCGTCCGAACCCGTCGCGACCCAGCCACCGCCCGAGGAACCGCCGGTCATGGTGCAACCGATGCGGTACATCGTCGGATTGGACTTGACGAGCGAGAGCCGGCCCGGCTTGTCCGTGCACTGGTACATGGTCTCGCCGTCGAACGGCTTCGCCGCCGGGTAACCGGTCGCGGTGATGTCCCCGACCTCGGACACCGCGGGAGCGTTGAAGTCGACCGGGAGCGCCGAACCGACGGTCTCCTCCAGGGACTTGCCGTCGCCACCCTTCTCCGGCGTCACATGGATGACGGCGAAGTCGTACGAGGCACCGTCGCCGCCCGTCGGGCCGCCCTGCTCGATCCACTGGTCCGAGGTCTGCGCCCAGTTGCCCCACCAGACGCCGTACGGGGCGACCTGCTCCTTGGTGGCATCGGCGCTCTCGGCCGCCGACATGGCGCTGTCGTTGTACGAGGGCACGAAGGCGATGTTCCGGTACCAGCCGCCCTTGGCACCCGCGTGCACACAGTGGCCCGCCGTCCACACGAGGTTGGACTTGCCCGGGTGGGCCGGGTCCTGGACCACGGTCGCCGAGCAGACCATCGTGCCTTCGGGGGAGTCGAAGAACACCTTGCCGGCCTCGGGCACGTTCTCGTGGTACGCCGCCGGAACGGCCTGCGCCTCCACCGGCGCGGGCTCGGGGTCGGTCACGCCCTGGTCACCCGAGAGGTCGTTCTCGTCGACGCCCTTGCCCTGGTCCGGGTCCTCGGCCTCGCGCATACGGTCCGGGTCCCACAGGTCCGCGATGATCGGGTTGATGTAGTCGCCGGCCTCGCGCAGCCAGTCGTCCTTGTCCCAGTTCTTCCAGTCACCGCCCTTCCACTTGTCGATGTCGATGCCGTGCTCTTTGAGCCTGTCCTTGATGTCGTCCGGAATCTGGATCTTGCCGTCACCGGCCGCGGCGGCGGACGTCTCGGCAGCCGCGTCGGCGTCGCTCCCGGAGTCGCAGGCGGTGGTGGTCAGGGCAAGCGCGGTGGCCATGCCTACCGCGGCCAGCACGGGGGAGATTCTGCGGCGCGGGCTCCTCCCTCGACGGGCGGCGAAGAGCGGGCGTATCGGTCGCATGGTGTGAACTCCCCCTGGAGGTGAACGAACAACTCTGTGCTGCCACACGGGATTTCGCAGGGATCCGGGGACCCATGCGTACCCGACGTGGACCGCGGGTGCTGATCAGCGAGGATCGCCGAACGGCACCACAGACTATGCCGTTGCTGTGGGGGACTTCCGACGGGCCCGCAACGGTTCCGTCACGGCAAGGATCTCAGCTCCGCCGTTGCCCCGCGCGGTCCTCGTCGTTGGTACGTACGGGGGACGTTCGGGCTGCGTTCATCCCCCTGCCGCCTCATCGGGCGGACCGGCAACTCGCCTCCGCACAGCGTGGCACGGACGGCGTGAACAGCGGGAGGACGACAGACGTGGCTGTGACGGAGTCCGCGCCCGGGGCGGCGCCCGCGACACGGGACGCGGCGGGGGCACGCACGATGCACGAAGCGGCGGGGGCGCGAACGCAGGAGAACGCGACGGCGCACACGGCGTACGAAACCGCGTCCGGACGCACGGCGCACGAGAACGCGACGGCGCGCGCGGCGCAAGAAGGCATTCTGCGAAGGCAGTCGGCGCGCGAGTCGGCGGCACGCACCTATGCGCGCGCCCTGCCGATCGTCCCCGTGCGGGCGCGTGGGCTGACCATCGAGGGCGCCGACGGGTGCCGCTATCTCGACTGTCTCTCGGGCGCCGGCACACTCGCGCTCGGCCACAACCACCCGGTCGTCCTGGAGGCCATCCGCAAGGTCCTCGACTCGGGAGCCCCGCTGCACGTCCTGGACCTGGCCACACCCGTCAAGGACGCCTTCACCACCGAGCTGTTCCGCACGCTGCCGCCCGGTCTCGCCGACCGTGCGCGGGTGCAGTTCTGCGGCCCCGCGGGCACGGACGCGGTGGAGGCGGCACTGAAACTGGTGCGCACCGCGACCGGGCGCAACGGAATCCTCGCCTTCACCGGCGCCTACCACGGGATGACGGAGGGAGCGCTCGCGGCATCCGGCGGCGCCCCGGACGTACGCGTCACCCGCCTGCCCTATCCGCAGGACTACCGCTGTCCGTTCGGCGTCGGCGGCGGGCAAGGCGCCGAACTCGCCGCCCGCTGGACGCAGTCCCTCCTCGACGACACCAAATCCGGGGTGACGACCCCCGCGGGCATGATCCTCGAACCCGTGCAGGGCGAGGGCGGAGTGATCCCGGCCCGCGACGACTGGATGCGGCGGATACGGGAGATCACCGCGGCGCGCTCCATTCCACTGATCGCCGACGAGGTGCAGACGGGGGTCGGCCGCACCGGCACCTTCTGGGCGGTCGAGCACAGCGGAATCACCCCCGACGTGATGGTCCTGTCCAAGGCCATCGGCGGCAGCCTGCCGCTGGCCGTCGTCGTGTACCGCGACGACCTCGACGTATGGGAACCAGGCGCCCACGCCGGCACGTTCCGCGGCAACCAACTCGCCATGGCGGCGGGCGCCGCGACCCTCGCATACGTCCGCGAGAACGGGCTCGCCGAGCGCGCCGCCGCCCTGGGCGACCGCATGATCGGCCAACTCCGTTCTCTGGAAGCCGACTTCGGCTGCGTCGGGGAGGTGCGCGGCCGAGGTCTGATGATCGGCGTCGAGTTCGTCGACCCGGAGAAGCCGTCTACAAGCCCCGGTGGTCCTCCTCCCGCCGCGCCCGAACTGGCCGCCGCCGTCCAGCGGGCGTGCCTGCGCCGCGGACTGATCGTGGAACTGGGCGGCCGGCACGCCGGCGTGGTGCGCCTGCTCCCACCCCTCACGATCACCGACGAACAGGCGACCGCCGTGCTGGACCGGCTCGCTGACGCGGTGGCGGAGGTGGCGAAGGCGGCGAAGGCGTCCACCGGGCGAGGCGCCACGGGTACCCGGAGGTCGCAGACCGATCGCACCGAACAGACCGTACGAGCCGAGCACGCAGGGTAGGGCGGCGGACCTATGGGGGGATCCGGGCCCGGGACCGGGAGGCAAGCGACCCGAAGACCTTGGTGACAACCGCCAGGGCTGCCCGGCGGCACCCTCCCTCTCTCCGCCCCGACCTGGAAACGCACAGGTGTCACTCATGCCGGAACAGCCCCGGTTCGTCGCCGTACGAGCCTGAACCACCTCCAAGGAACCCTTTTGAACGCCACGCCCGCATCCGACGGACGCCCCCAGCCCCACGAGCGAGCAGCCTGCCGCCCGCAGGTCCCGCTCGGGCCGGGGACCGAATCGGTCCCCCGGCAGAAGGGAGGGGCCAGGAAGTCCGAAGGACTGCACGGCGCCACCACGGACCTGCTGGAACACCCCGACCCGCACACGGCCGCCCAGGCCGCGGCCGTGGAGAACCTGCTGCGCTGCTGGGTACGCGAGCACGACCTCCCCGCTCCCGCCGACGGCGTCCTGCGCATCCCCCTCCCTGCCAGTGGTACGGCCCTTGTCGTCCCGGTCCAGTACTGGTCCCCCACGGGGTGGCACCGACTGGGCCCTCCTCACCTCGCCAGCGCCCCGGAGCAGGCCCCGCCCACCGACGCCGTCACACTCGCGGCCCTGCTGGGCCGCGAGACCCCGACACATGAGGCGCCGACGCATGGGGCTCCGGTGTACGGGGCCGCGGTGGACAGGACCGTGACGGACGGGGCCCCGACGAACGGCGTCCCGACCGCGTGCGTCGAGTCCGCCCCGGCGCACACGGTCGCCGACGCGACGACCCCCGCTCCACCGGGTGAGACCGCCGCACCGGGTGCGACCCCCGGTGAAGTGAGCACCTACGTCGCCTCCATGACGGCTGCCGGGTCCCGCGCCTCGGTCGACGACGGAGACCTGGTCGGCCGGGTCGCGGACTCCCTGCGGCGGACCGTCGTGTTCATCGCGGACCGCAGGCAGAACCCCGCCGACGGCCCCGACCTCTTCCTCTCCGCCGAACAGTCACTGCTGCTCGGCCACCCGCTCCACCCCACCCCGAAGAGCCGCGAAGGCCTCTCGGTCGCCGAGAACCTGCTCTACTCCCCGGAGCTGAGGGGCTCCTTCGCCCTGCACTGGATGGCCGTAGCCCCCTCCGTGCTCGCCACTGACTCGGCGTGGACCGAGCGCGGCCGACCCGTACCCGCGGAA
The DNA here is from genome assembly GCF_042728395.1 of Streptomyces sp. NPDC060205. Lineage (NCBI taxonomy): Bacteria > Bacillati > Actinomycetota > Actinomycetes > Kitasatosporales > Streptomycetaceae > Streptomyces > Streptomyces sp. NPDC060205. Next base: position 6,581 of record NZ_JBHWZP010000285.1, on the reverse strand, counting down.
CAGCTCACCTCCCGGCTCGCCGGTTCGGGACTGCAACTGCCCGAGGGCTACGCCGCGCTGCCGATGCACCCCTGGCAGCTTCGAGAAGTCCACCGACGCCCCGAGACCGCACAACTCCTGTCCGCCGGACTGCTCCGTGACCTCGGCCCCCACGGTTCCCCGTGGCACCCCACCTCCTCCGTCCGCACCCTCTACCGCTCCGGTGCCCCCGCGATGCTGAAGCTGTCGCTGGGTCTGCGTATCACCAACTCCCGCCGGGAGAACCTCCGCAAGGAGTTCCACCGCGGGGTCGAGGTCCACCGCCTGCTGCGAGCAGGCCTCGCCGAACAGTGGCAGGCGGCCCACCCGGGCTTCGACATCGTGCGCGACCCCGCGTGGCTCGCGGTGAACGAACCCGACGGCACCCCGGTGACCGGCCTCGACGTGATGATCCGCCACAACCCCTTCGCACCGACCGACGATGTCTCCTGCATCGCCGGGCTCGTCTCGCCCAGGCCCGGCAGCACGCACACCGGACAGCGGCACCCGGAGCAGCCCCGGTCCGCGACCCGGTCACGGCTCACCGAGATCGTCACCCGGCTCGCCGGCCGCACGGGCCGGCCGCGTGGAGCCGTCGCCGCGGAGTGGTTCCTGCGCTATCTGGAATATGTCGTCCGCCCCGTCCTCTGGCTGGACAGCGAAGCCGGCATCGCGCTGGAGGCACACCAGCAGAACACCCTGCTCCTGCTGGACGCGGATGGCTGGCCCAGGGGAGGCCGCTACCGCGACAACCAGGGCTACTACTTCCGCGAGTCACGGCGCGCGGAACTGGACAAGCGACTGCCCGGCATCGGCGAGCACAGCGACACCTTTGTCTCCGACGCGGTCACCGACGAGCGGTTCGCCTACTACCTCGCCATCAACAACGTGCTCGGTCTCATCGGGGCCTTCGGCTCCCAACGCCTCGCCGACGAGCGTCTGTTGCTGGCAGCCTTCCGCCGCTTCCTCACCAACGTCGCCTCCGGCCCGGCCCGGCTGCTGCGGACCACCCTGCCCTCCCTTCTGCTCGACTCTCCCGTCCTGCGCTGCAAGGCCAACCTGCTGACCCGGCTGCACGGCCTCGACGAACTCGTCGGCCCGGTCGACACCCAGTCCGTCTACGTCACCATCGCCAACCCCCTTCATTCCTGAGGAACATGACCCACCCCGTCTCCTGAGAGGAGCGTCGCCGTGCCTCCCCCCGATGCGAGCACCGACGCCGCCGACGCAGCTGCCGGTACCGGTATCGCCCCCGGCGCCGGCGTCCGGAGCGAAACGGACCCCGCTGCGGGCGGCCCGGGCAGCCCGGGCAGGCCGTATGGCACGGGCAGCTCGGGCAACGCGGACACCCTTGACCTGCGTCTGCCCGAGGACCTCCTCGCGCTCTTCGCAAGGGACGCTGAAGCAGCACCGCGCCGGACAAGACCCGCGCACCCCCTCACCCCCGCCGGTGAGGACCTGCTCGACCGTGTCGGTGACTGGGGGCAGACGGCCACCGCCGTGGGCGTCTTCCACCTAGTCCCCGTACACCTCGCCCGTGACCTGCCGCTGATCAGGCACTGGATGAACGACCCTGCCGTCGCTGCCTTCTGGGAGCTGGCCGGCCCCGGTACGGCGACCGAGGACCACCTGCGCACCCAACTCGACGGAGACGGACGCAGCGTCCCCTGCCTCGGCGTGCTGGACGGCACACCGATGAGCTACTGGGAGATCTACCGCGCGGATCTCGACCCCCTGGCCCGCCACTACCCGGCCCGCCTGCACGACACCGGAATCCACCTCCTCATCGGCGGCGTCGCCCATCGCGGGCGGGGACTCGGCACGATCCTGCTCCGTGCTGTCTCCGACCTCGTCCTCGACCGTCGTCCCTCCTGCGCACGAGTCGTCGCAGAGCCCGACCTTCGCAACACGCCCTCCGTGTCCGCCTTCCTGAGCGCCGGTTTCCGGTTCTCCGCCGAGGTCGAGCTGCCGGACAAGAAGGCAGCCCTCATGGTCCGAGACCGGGCCCTGCGTGATCTGTTGTAGCGCCGTCACTTTTAGTACACCGCTCGCCCCGATCAGGTTCCCAGTCGAGGAGTCCCTGTGCCGAACCCGTCCGCCGCCCCGGCTCCCGGAGAGCCGTCACGTCTCTACGACCCGCCGGAACTGAGCCAGGAAAGATGGGAGGAGGCGGGGCGCCGCCTGCTCGCGAAGATGATCGGCGAGTTCGCGCACGAGGAGATTCTGCTGCCGGAACCGGCCGTGCACCTCACCGGCGGCACGGCGGCAGCGGTCGTTTCCTCCAGCCCCTCCAGCCCTCCCAGTCCCTCCAGCCCTTCCAGTTCCTGCAGCCCTCCGGGCCCTTCCAGCGCGGGGGCTGCCGACGGGTCCCGGGGCCCCAGAGGAGACGATTCGCCACGCGACGCGGAAGCTCCGCGGCCACCTGCCACGCCGCCCACCCCCGAACGCCAGGGCCCGGCCTCGCCCCCTTCATCCCCCGATCCGGACGCCGCCCCCGACGGCGAGCGCTCCTACACCCTGCGCCTCGACGCCGGCGGCATCCTCGCCTTCCGGGCCCGCCGCGGCGCGTACGACAGCTGGCGCGTGGACCCGTCCTCGCTCACCCTGACCGAAGCGGCCGGAACAGCCGCAGCTCTCACCGCCGAACGCTCCGCCGCGGCCGAACCAGAGACCGGAACCGAACGCGCCGCCCGGCTCGCAGGCGCTGCCGAAGCCGAACCTCCCGCTTCAACCGAACCAACCACCGAGCCCGCGCCTCCCACCGAGCCCGCGCTCACCGAGTCCGCGCCCGCCGAGTCCGGGCTCTCCACCGACTCCGCGCTCACCGAAGGGTCAGCCACCGCACCCACCACCCCCACCGACCCCGAGCCACCCCCACACCAGCGGCCCTACACCGACCCCCTCGACTTCCTCACCCGAGCCCGCGCCGTGCTCCATCTAGATGGCGCCACGCTCGGCCATGTCATCCGCGAACTGTCCACCACACTCGCCGCGGACGCCCGGCTGGACCACACCGCCCTCCCGGCCGCCCGTCTCGCCGATCTCGGGTACGCGGAGCTGGAGGGCCACCAGACAGGCCACCCGTGGATCGTCCTCAACAAGGGCAGGCTCGGCTTCTCCGCGACGGACGCCGCCCAGTGGGCCCCTGAGGGCCGAAGGGCGACAGTCCTGCCGTGGATCGCCGTCCACACCTCGCTCGCCACCTACCGGGGCGTCCGGGGGCTGGACAGCGCCGACCAGCTCTACGCGCGCGAGCTGGACCCCGCCGTCCGTAAGTCGTACGACACCGCACTGCGCGCGCGGGGGCTCACTCCGGAGTCTTACCTCTATCTGCCCGTGCACCCCTGGCAGTGGAACGACGTCGTGCTGCCTCTCTTCGCGCCTTCCGTCGCCGCGGGAGCCATCGTCCCCCTGCCCCCGGACGGCGATCTCCGTCTGCCCCAGCAGTCGATCCGTACCTTCCTGAACACCTCGCGTCCGGACCGGCACACGGTGAAACTGCCGCTGTCCGTCCTCAACACCCTGGTGTGGCGCGGTCTCCCGACGGAACGCACGCTCGCTGCCCCCGCGGTCACCGCCTGGATGCACGGACTGCGGGACACCGATCCCTTCCTGCACGACACCTGCGGGGTGATCCTGCTGGGCGAGGTCGCGTCCGTGACGGTCGGGCACCCGGTGTACGACGCGCTGCCGGAAGTCCCCTACCAGTACAGGGAACTGCTCGGCGCGATCTGGCGCGAGCCGCTCTCCCGTCATCTCGTGCCCGGCGAACGGGCCCGTACGCTCGCCGCTCTCCTGCACACCGATCCCGAGGGCCGTGCCTTCGCGGCTGAGCTGGTCGAGCGCTCGGGCCTCGACCCGCGCAGCTGGCTGCGCCGCCTCTTCGCCGCGCTGCTGCCACCCCTGCTGCACTTCCTCTACCGGTACGGCACTGTGTTCAGCCCACACGGCGAGAACGCGATCGTTGTCTTCGACGACCACGACGTACCGGTGCGGCTCGCGGTGAAGGACTTCGTGGACGACGTGAACGTCAGCGCGGAGCGGCTGCCCGAGCACGCCTCCATGCCCGACGACGTACGGGCGGTGCTGCTCACGGAGCCGGCCGCCTTCCTCACCCAGTTCATCCACTCCGGACTCTTCGTCGGTGTCTTCCGCTATCTGGCCCCGCTGTGCCAGGAGCAACTGGGCGTCCGCGAGGACGAGTTCTGGTCACTCGTCCGGGCGGAGATCCTCCGGCACCACAGGCTCTTCCCGGAGCTGAAGGAACGCTACGAGACGTTCGACCTGCTCACTCCGCGTATCGAACGGCTCTGCCTCAACCGCAACCGGCTGCACCTCGACGGCTACCGGGACCGGCCGCAGCGCCCGCACGCAGCCGTGCACGGCACCGTCCCGAACCCCCTCCACCAGTCGTGATCACCCACCGCGCCGACGCCCGTGTACGCGTCCTGATCACATCCCCCTCCACCGCCGCGATCACCCGGTTGTCAGTGCCGACCCGTAGGGTGGTCGGGCTATGACAGAGCCCTCACTCCCCGAACTCCTGCACGCCGCCGTCACAGCCGTCGGCGGTACGGAGCGCCCTGGCCAGGTGACCATGGCCGAATCCGTCGCGCAGGCCATCGACGACGGTTCCCATCTGCTGGTCCAGGCGGGCACCGGCACCGGTAAGTCGCTCGGCTACCTGGTTCCCGCGCTGGCGCACGGGGAGCGGGTCGTCGTGGCGACCGCCACCCTGGCGCTCCAGCGGCAGCTCGTGGAGCGGGATCTGCCGCGCACGGTGGACGCCCTGCATCCACTGCTGCGCCGCCGCCCCGAGTTCGCGATGCTCAAGGGCCGGTCGAACTACCTGTGCCTGCACCGTCTCCACGAAGGAGCGCCGCAGGACGAGGAGGAGGGCCTCTTCGACCAGTTCGAGGCGGCCGCACCCACCAGCAAGCTCGGTCAGGACTTGCTGCGGCTGCGGGACTGGTCGGACGAGACCGAGACGGGGGACCGCGACAACCTCACCCCGGGAGTCTCGGACCGGGCCTGGTCGCAGATCTCTGTCTCCTCCAGGGAGTGCCTCGGCGCCTCGAAGTGCGCCTACGGAGCGGAGTGTTTCGCCGAGGCGGCCCGTGAGCGCGCCAAGCTCGCCGATGTCGTCGTCACCAACCACGCGCTCCTGGCGATCGACGCCATCGAAGGCGCCCCCGTCCTCCCGCAGCACGAGGTGCTGATCGTCGACGAGGCTCATGAGCTGGTCTCCCGGGTCACCGGAGTCGCGACCGGCGAGCTCACCCCGGGCCAGGTCAACCGCGCCGTGCGCCGCGCGTCGAAGCTCGTGAACGAGAAGGCGGCCGATCAGCTCCAGACGGCCGCCGAGGGCTTCGAGCGGCTGATGGAGCTGGCGTTGCCCGGCCGCCTGGAAGAGATCCCGGAGGATCTCGGGTACGCGCTTATGGCCCTGCGTGACGCCGCCCGCACGGTGATCTCGGGGATCGGGGCGACCCGCGACAAGTCCGTCACCGACGAGGACGCGGTCCGCAAGCAGGCCCTCGCCTCCGTGGAGAGCGTCCACGACGTGGCGGAGCGCATTACGAACGGCTCCGAGTGGGACGTCGTCTGGTACGAGCGCCACGACCGCTTCGGAGCCTCCCTGAGGGTCGCGCCGATGTCCGTGGCGGGTCTGCTGCGCGAGAAGCTCTTCACGGACCGCTCCGTCGTCCTGGCCTCGGCCACGCTGAAGCTCGGCGGCGACTTCAACGGCGTGGGCGCCTCCCTCGGCCTGTCCCCGGAAGGCGTCCAGGGAGAGGACATCCCGGTCTGGAAGGGCCTCGACGTCGGCTCGCCGTTCGACTACGGCAAGCAGGGCATCCTGTACGTCGCGAAGCACCTGGCCAGACCCGCCCGGGACAGCGACCGCGGAGACATGCTCGACGAACTCACCGAGCTGATCCAGGCGGCCGGCGGTCGTACGCTCGGCCTGTTCTCCTCGATGCGGGCCGCCCAGCTCGCCGCGGAGGAACTGCGCTCCCGCATCCCGGAGTACCCCATCCTGCTCCAGGGCGAGGAGACGCTCGGCGAGCTGATCAAGAACTTCGCCGCGGACCCGAAGACCTGTCTGTTCGGCACGCTGTCGCTCTGGCAGGGCGTGGACGTCCCGGGCGCCAGCTGTCAGCTGGTCGTCATGGACAAGATCCCCTTCCCCCGCCCCGACGACCCGCTGATGAGCGCCCGCCAGAAGGCCGTCGAGGACGCCGGGGGCAACGGCTTCATGGCCGTCGCTGCCACGCACGCGGCCCTGCTGATGGCGCAGGGTGCCGGCCGCCTCGTACGGGCGACGGAGGACCGGGGTGTGGTCGCCGTGCTGGATCAGCGGCTCGCCACAGCGCGCTACGGCAACTACCTCAAGGCATCGTTGCCCGACTTCTGGTACACGACGGACCGGAACCAGGCGCGGCGGTCGTTGGCCGCCATCGACGAGAAGGCGCGGAAGGCCGAGGCGGCACAGGAGGCCGAGGCGGCCGAGGATGCCGTGGCGGCCGAGGAGGGCTGAGCGGAACACAGGGGCTGTTGCCTCC
>NZ_JBHWZP010000284.1:0-12237 GCF_042728395.1 Streptomyces sp. NPDC060205 | reverse complement strand
CCCGGAGTGATCTCCGGGGCCCCACGCCTTTGTTCAGTGAGCGCGCGCAAGCGTCACGCGTTGACCGAGTCCTCCTCCGCCTCGCTCGCGTCCTGCGCACCCTCCTCCGCCGCGTCCTCCGACGCAGACCGCGGTGAGGGGATCTCGGCCGCGAGCCGAGACTCCATGCGCACCCGCCGCTCGTCGGCCTTCGTGCACAGGTCGTGGATCGCTCCGTTGAAGCGGGCCATCGACGGCGGGTCGGACGGACCGAGCAGGTGCTCCTTCAGCGCGGCACGAGCCGCCGTGAACTGGTCCTTCTCAGGCCGGCGTACCGACTCCAGGAGCGCAGGCACACCCTCCGCGCCGGGGGTGAGGACGACACCCGCGGACACCGTCGGGAACCCCGTGCGGAACGCCGCCTCGGTCATCCCCGACGTGTTCGCCACCGCGTACGGCTTCTCGCTCGACAGCCAGTCGGACACCACCGACGAGACATCGCTGACCAGCAGGTCCGCCTGGTTGAAGCACGCGAAGATACCCGGCCGCGCGTCCGTGATGATCTGGTGCTCCCACTCCGGGAAGGACGCCCAGTAGGCCTTCTCCCAGGCCAGCGTGGCCTCGGCGATGGCGGCCTCGCGGTCGCCCCCGGGCGCGCCCTGGAGCAGCATCCGCTCCATCTCGTCGGCGCTGTTGCGGAAGTCGGTGGACGTCAGCTTGTCCAGCTCGGCCGTGCGGCGTGCCAGCTCGGCCGCGGCACCGGCCTCGGGGCGAGCACCCGTGCGCAGCGCGGCGGCCTCGCGGATCATCGCCTTGATGCGCTCGTTCGCGGCGCCCGCGCGCATGTCGACGGAGCCGGTCATCGGGTGCGGCTTGTAGAGGAGCCGTACACCGTCGTCGGCCAGGAGCCGGCGGACGATGTTCTCGCCGGCCAGGACCACGGACGTGTTGCCGGGGTTGCCGTCCCAGCCCTCCCACGTGGGGGCGTACAGCACGGTCGTGAACGCGCCCGTCGGCGCCCCCGAGTAGGGGCGGATCGGCGCGAGCTGCGGGCGGCCGACCTCCACGATGTCCTTGTCCTCGACGCCGACCTCGGCCAGCGCGTACCGCTCGCGGGCCGCGGGACCGGCGACCCACACCTCGTCGTACGCCTTCGCGTACGGGTTGCAGGAGGAGAGCTTGTCGCTCTCGCCGTGGTTGATGAAGGCGTGCTTGACCGTGGGGATGCGCAGGACCTGCGAGGTCTTCGCGGCGTTCGCCGGGTGCAGCATCATCTTCAGCGTCGAGTTCTCCAGCGAGAACATCGTCGAGACCTTCGGGAAGCAGATGATCGGCACGTCGGTGGCGTCGATCTTCTGCACCATGAACCGCTCGCGCAGCACGATCAGCGGCTTCGCGTCGACCGCGGAGACCGTGGAGAGCCACATGTTCGCCTGGTACGCGGAGGTCGTGCCGCCGGAGAAGTACATGGCGACCGTCGGCCGGTAGTTCGCCAGCCACTGGTCCAGCCACTCCATGACCTTCTGCTCGCTCAGGGCGCGCTTCTTCGGCAGCAGCCAGGTGGCGAGGTACGCGGTGCCGCCGCCGATCAGCACGAGGGCGACCCCGAGGCCGATCGCGCCCCACATGGCGTGCTCGGTGGCCGCAGTGACCATCAGGCCGATCGTGGTCGGCACGGAGAAGGCGAGCAGCCGGTGACCGGGGCGCCGGGCCAGGATGCGCGGCGGGGCGGTGCTCAGGCGCAGCGCGGACGCGTCGATGTTGCGGGTGACGATCGGCAGCGTACGGGTGCGGCGGACCATGACGGCGGCGGCCTGGCAGGCGAAGTGCAGGGCGTAGAAGACGCACAGCCCGACCATCAGCGGCGCCTGCTCGCGCGTCGGGCTGATGCCGTCGATGCGCAGGAGCCCCACCAGGATGATCATGTCGCGCAGCAGCTGCCGGACCGTGGCGTCGAAGCGGACCTTGCCGAGCAGCGAGAGCAGCCCGGGGTCCCGGTACTGCAGGAACACGTCGAGGGCGAGGCCGGCGGCGCTCGCGGCGACGAACACCGGGACGTTCGGCAGCAGAGCGGAGACGATCTGAGCCGTGAAGAGCGCGAACATCGCGAGCAGCGCGGAGAGCTGCACGATGCGGCGGGTGGCGAGTCCGGCGGAGGGCACGGAATGGGCTCCTGCGAGGGGTGCGGCGGATGGGGGGAGGCGTGGAGGTCGGGCCTCGCCGTACCTCCCTGAAGCTCGTACGGGAGAGGCCGATCCCTGACCGTATGACTTCTGCGGGTCGCCTAGCAATCTTGCGTGAGAACTATCACCGGATTTGGGTTTAAAACGACGAGAAGCTGTGACGCTCCCTTCCCGCCCTCGGCGCGCGCCCCCGCCGGCCCGCCTCCCCGCGTCCGCCCCTCGAAACACGGGGGCGTCGGCCGCCCCCCGTCCCGTAGATTGCACGAACCGGACAGGTCGCAGGTCGGACCGTGGGAACGCGGGGAACATTGGGGTGCAGCGTGTCAGCGGCTAGGCGGGCGGCAAGCAGGCAGGGCGTCGTGGACGCCCGCAGGATCGTCGTCAAGGTGGGCTCCTCGTCCCTGACCACCGCGGCCGGAGGCCTCGACGCCGACCGCGTGGACGCCCTCGTCGACGTACTCGCCAAGAGCCGCGGAGGCGGCGAGCACGAGGTCGTCCTCGTCTCGTCCGGCGCCATCGCCGCCGGCCTCGCCCCGCTGGGCCTGCGCCGCCGCCCCAAGGACCTGGCCCGCCAGCAGGCCGCCGCCAGCGTCGGCCAGGGCCTCCTCGTCGCCCGCTACACCGCTTCCTTCGCCCGGTACGGCGTCCGGGTCGGCCAGGTGCTGCTCACCTCCGACGACATGAGCCGCCGCGCCCACCACCGCAACGCCTCCCGCACCCTCGACAAGCTCCTCGCGATGGGCGCCCTGCCGGTCGTCAACGAGAACGACACGGTCGCCACGGACGAGATCCGCTTCGGCGACAACGACCGCCTCGCGGCCCTCGTCGCCCACCTGGTCCGCGCGGACCTGCTCGTGCTGCTCTCCGACGTGGACGGCGTGTACGACGGCGACCCCAGCAGACCCGGTACGTCGCGGATAGCGGAAGTACGCACTCCGGCCGACCTCGCCCACGTCGACATCGGCAGTACGGGCAAGGCGGGCGTCGGTACCGGAGGCATGGTCACCAAGGTCGAGGCGGCCCGGATCGCCGCCGCGGCGGGCATCCCGGTGGTGCTGACGAGCGCGGTGCACGCCGCCGACGCCCTCGCCGGACGGGACACCGGCACGTACTTCCACGCGACCGGCCGCCGCTCCGCCGACCGGCTGCTGTGGCTGCAGCACGCGTCGACCCCGCAGGGCGCCCTGGTCCTGGACGACGGGGCCGTGCGCGCGGTCGTCGAGCGGCGCACGTCCCTGCTGCCCGCGGGCATCGCGGCCGTCGAGGGCGACTTCACCGCCGGTGACCCCGTCGAGCTGCGGGACGGCGCGGGGCGGCCGGTCGCCCGGGGGCTGGTCAACTTCGACGCGAAGGAGATCCCGCAGCTGATCGGGCGCTCCACGCACGACCTGGCCCGCGAGCTGGGTCCCGCGTACGAACGCGAGGTCGTGCACCGGGACGACCTGGTGCTCCTGAGCCCGTGAGGAGGACGGCCTGAGAGGGCGCCGGAAGGGCCTGGAGGGGTCTGGAGGGGTCTGGGGGAGGGCCGGGGGAGGGCTGGGGGCGCCGGAGCGGTGTCCGCCGGAGGTCCCACCGGCGTACGCCCGGCGCCGCGCCCGTCAACAGGGCCCCGGCCGAAAAGAGTGGGGAACGCCGGACAAAGCCCCTGCCCGGAGGTGGACCTTCGGTAAAAGTGCCACGCGGCGCCTTCCCACCTGCTCAACTTTGTCTCAGGGACAACCCCTCAGTCCGATCAGTCGACAGTCCGAGCGGACCCACTGCGTGAAGGAGGCCGTCGTGAGACGAGTGCGCCCTGGGGCGGCGGCGTCCCGCAGTCTTGGCGGCTCGCGCGCGGCCGGCGAGGAGCGGGCGCTCACCAGCGTCGCCGCCGGTGAGATGTACGAGGCGGAGGAGCCGCAGGACCTGCCGCGGCTGTGGCACGTCACGCTGAGCGTCTCGGGCGGCGAGGCCCCGCTCAAAGAGGTCAGGCGCGGCCTGGAACAGCTCGCCCACGACCACCCCTTTCTGCTGACCAGCCGGTACGCCAACGACCACGCGGAGATCCGCTACTGGGAGGAGGCCCGCGACCTGCACGACGCGGCGGCGGTCGCGCTGCGGCTGTGGGGCGAGCACCGCCAGACCGCGAAGCTGCCGCCGTGGGAGATCGTCGGCCTGGAGGTCATCGACCGCGAGACCTACCACCAGCGGATCGCGGAGGGTTACGGGCCGCTGCCGGCCACCCCGGTCGGCGTCCACCCGTTCTGACCGCTGGGGCCCCTGCCTCACCTCCGTGACTCCCGGGGCACACGCTTTCTACGGCCATTTCAGGACCTGTCTCGCGGTGTGGGACAACGGCTGAACAGCTCTCGCGGGCGCACTACCCTGCGGGTTATGACCACGCTCTCGCCGTACGACTCGATGTCCCCGGTCACCCAGGCCGCCTACCGTGCCAAGGGCGCCGCCGCCGACCTCGCTCCGCTGCCGCGCGCCGAGAAGGACGACGCGCTGCTCGCGATCGCGGACGCCCTCGAAGTGCGTACCAGCGAGATCGTCGAGGCCAACGCCAAGGACGTCGAGCGCGCCCGTGCGGCCGGCACCAGCGAGACCGTCATCGACCGGCTCACGCTCACCCCCGAGCGGATCCGCGCGATCGCCTCCGACGTACGCGACGTGGTGGCGCTGCCCGACCCGGTCGGCGAGGTCGTCCGCGGCTCGACCCTGCCGAACGGCATCGACCTGCGCCAGGTCCGCGTCCCGCTCGGCGTCGTCGGCATCATCTACGAGGCCCGCCCGAACGTGACGGTCGACGCGGCAGCCCTGTGCCTGAAGTCCGGCAACGCGGTGCTGCTGCGCGGCTCGTCCTCGGCGTACGAGTCCAACTCCGCCCTCGTCCGCGTCCTGCGCGACGCCGTCGGCGGCTCGGGCCTGCCCGCCGACGCCGTCCAGCTCGTACCGGGCGACAACCGCGAGTCCGTACGGGAGCTGATGCGGGCCCGGGGCCTCGTCGACGTGCTCATCCCGCGCGGCGGCGCCTCGCTGATCCGCACGGTCGTCCAGGAGTCCACCGTCCCGGTCATCGAGACCGGCACCGGCAACTGCCATGTCTACGTCGACGCGCACGCCGACCTCGACATGGCGATCGACATCCTGATCAACTCCAAGGCGCAGCGGCCCAGCGTCTGCAACGCCGCCGAGACGCTCCTCGTCCACCAGGACATCGCGCCCCGGTTCCTGCCGCTCGCGCTCGACGCCCTCGCGGAGGCCGGGGTCACCGTGCACGGCGACGAGCGCGTCCTCGCGTACGGGAAGGACTCCAAGGCCACCGTCGTCGAGGCGACGACCGAGGACTGGGAGACCGAATACCTGTCCTACGACATCGCGGCGGCCGTCGTCGACTCGCTGGAGCGGGCCGTCGACCACATCCGGCTGTGGACCTCCGGGCACACCGAGGCGATCGTCACCACCTCGCAGCAGGCGGCCCGCCGCTTCACCCAGCTGGTCGATTCGACGACGGTGGCCGTGAACGCGTCCACGCGCTTCACGGACGGCGGCCAGTTCGGCTTCGGCGCCGAGATCGGGATCTCCACGCAGAAGCTGCACGCGCGGGGGCCCATGGGGCTGCCGGAGCTGACGAGCACCAAGTACATCGTCACGGGCGACGGGCACATCCGGCGCTGACCGCGTCCGGCGCCGGGCACCCCGGGCAGCCCCGGCGCCGGCCGTCTCGCCAGGCGGGAGAATTTCCGTACCGTCTGCCCAAATTGACCACCCCGGTCTACTCTGGATCCGTGCCGGAGGACGTGGGGGGCACGCCGTTCCCTGACGGCTGGGAGCCCGACGACGACCGCGACCGCGGGGGTGCGGACGAAGAGTTCGCCTCCGTGGTCTTCGACGAGGCCTTCGTACGGGCGGCGACGGTGCACGAGCCGACAGCCGTGGAGCGTCTCCTGGCCGCCGCGCAGGCGAGAGCTGAGGCCTCCGAGGCCGAGGCCCGCCGGGCACACACCCGGGGGCTGCGCGGGGACGACGAGCTCTACGAGGACACGTTCGGCGCCGACGGGCCGGGCGATTTCGGCCACGACCCCGAGCTGGACGACCTCGACGACCGGGACGTCCTCCACGGCCGCTACGGCCACCCCGGCGCCTACGGCAAGCAGTCCCGCTGGCACCGCCCCGTGGCCTGGATGCTCGCCCTCGTGATGGGCATCGGCATGGTGGCGCTGGCGTTCGCGGCGGTCTACCGGGGCGCCTCGTCGAGCAGCGGGGACCAGGTTCCGCTGCCCGCCTCCACCGGACTCGAACAGGGTGGCGGCGTGGGCCCCTCGGCCTCCGCCGACTACTCCCCGCCGGCCGCCTCGGCGGTGCCCCGCACGCCCTGAGCACGCCGCGAGCACGCCCCGAACGCGCCGTGAACACGTCGCGATTCCCGTGGCGGAAACAGGTTTGGAAAACGGCCGCCGCAGCTTGCGTTCCTGCTCCGGGAGTTGATGGCAAATCTGGTGAGAACCTGTCAGAACTTGTCGTGTAGCAGGGCGTTTACCTGAGGTCCAGGAGACCTACTCTGAAAGTATGGGCAGTCCTGGAGACCCACCGGAGGGGACATCCGAGGGTGTACCCGGCGGGGGCGAGGAGGAGTACCGGTCCGTCGTCTTCGACGAGTCGTTCGTCCGTGCTGCCCGCCTCCAGGAGTTCTCCGCGCAGGAGCGGATCGGCGACCACACGCCGGCCGTCCGCCGCCGGCCCCCGATGCGCCGGGGCCTCTCCCGGCAGGCCCTGGTCCTCGTCGTCCTGATCGCCGTCGCGTTCGGCACGGCGATCTACATGGGCGTACGCCATCCGTACCAGACGCCCGTCGCGAAGCATCCCGAACCCCTGCGCATGACGGTGATACCGCTCGCGCCGCAGAGCCGCGTACCCGGTTCGGCCGATGTGGAGGCCCTGTACGCGCACAGTCCCGCCGACCAGTTCCGCATAGGCGCCGACGGCATCACGCTGCCCGCCTCCCGGCGCACCGCGCACTTCTCCGACAGCCAGATCGTCACCGCGCTGACCACGGCGAAGGACTACCTCGTGGAGTCCGCGCTCGACCCGGACGTCCTCACCGGCGGTGCCAGCCGGTCGGTGCGGATCCTGCTCGATCCGCAGCAGCTCGACCAGTTCGACCAGAGCTTCCGCAGCCCCGCGGCGGACGGGCGGCACGCGCCCACGGGGTGGCTGGTGCGCTTCGACCCGGCGCAGGCCGAGCTGGCCGACACCAAGGTGCGGGTGCAGGGCACGCTGACCGCCGCCGAGACGGACTCCGACACGCTTGAGGTCAGCGCCGACCACACCTTCGTGTACGCGCTGCGGCCGACCGGGTCCGACGAGAAGGCCCGGGCCTCGCTGTTCACCGTCCGGCGCGAGCTGCACTTCCGGTTCGACCGGGACGATCTGCGGATGCACCAGGCCGAACTGCTCGTCTCCTACGTCCAGGCCGGGCCGCTGGCCTGTGCGGAGGATGCGACGAAGCAGTTGCGGCCGCTGCTGGCGGGGGAGACCGCTCGGGCGGGTGGGCCGGCCGGAACGGATCCGTTCGCCACGGGGAGCGCCACGGCGTTGTGCGGGTCGCTGGCGGCCAGCGCGCAGCCGAAGCTCTGAGCTGCGCTCGGCTTGGGCGGCCGGCCCGGGCATCGTGATGCGTCGTGGTGATCTGCGGGCCCGGTGGGGGCTTGTCGCGCAGTTCCCCGCGCCCCTGTCGGGGCGCCCCCGCGGGGGCGCCCCTCATCGGGGTCCCGGCGTCAGGGTGTGCCGGGCGGGGGTGTGTCCTCCGGGTCGTCCGTGCGGGGACGGTCCTTCGTGGTGCTGCCGGACGTGCTGCCCGTGCTGTTGCCCGTCGCGAAGCCGCCGAAGCCTCGCCGTACCCGGCCGCCGAGGTCGCCCGCGCCGCCCGCGATGTCGCTGACCAGCTTCATCAGCGGGTCCTTGGAGTTCTTCACGTCGGTGGCGTAGCTGGCCGCCGACTGACGGAAGGAGTCCGTGACCGACGTGTCGCCGTCCTCGTCGCGCCGCGGGTAGTGGCCGTCCATGATCCGCTGGTGGTCGCGGGACTCCGCCCACTTCTTCAGCTCGGCCGCCCGGACCGTGGTGAAGGGGTGGGAACGGGGCATCACGTTCAGGATCTTGAGCACGGAGTCGCGGAGGTCGCCGCCGGCCTCGTACTCCTCGGCCTGGGCGAGGAACGCGTCCACGTTCATCTCGTGCAGGTGGTTGCCGCCCGCGATCTTCATCAGGCCGCGCATCGAGGCCCGCAGGTCCTGGCCGACCAGCAGCCCCGCCCGGTCCGCGGACAGCTCGGACTTGCGGAACCACTCGCGCAGGGCGGTCACGATCGCCATGATCGCGAGGTTGCCGAGGGGGATCCACGCCACGCGCAGGGCGAGGCTGGTGAGGAACAGCAGGATCGTGCGGTAGACGGAGTGGCCGGACAGCGCGTGGCCCACCTCGTGGCCGATGACCGCCCGCATCTCCTCCTCGTCGAGCAGTTCGACGAGTCCGGTGGTGACCACGATGATCGGCTCGTCCAGGCCGATGCACATCGCGTTCGGCTGCGGGTCCTGGTTCACGTACATCGGCGGGACCTTGTCCAGGTCCAGGATGTAGCAGGCGTCGCGCAGCATCACGTTCAGGTGGGCGAACTGGGCGTCCGAGACCCGCACCGAGTCCGACAGGAACAGCAGCCTCAGGCTGCGCTCCGGGAGCAGGCCGCTGAGTGCCTTGAAGACCGTGTCGAAGCCGGTGAGCTTGCGCAGGGCGACCAGGGCCGAGCGGTCCGCGGGGTGCTCGTACGCCCGGGAGGAGATCCCCTCGAAGCGCCTGCGCTGCCTGCTCGGTACGTTCTCGTGGCTTTCTTCTGGCATGTGGTCCCCCATGCGTTTGGTTGCCTTCTGTGCCCCCAAGGCGGGCACCAGCCTAGGCGGAGATACCGTGGACGGGCAGTACGGCGAAGGAGCAGTACGTCAAGGAGTAGTACGTCAATGGAGCATTCCCCCGGATCGTGGCTCGTCGAGGCCGCGAGTGCCGCCCAGGAACAAGGGGCCGGCAATCTCCTCCGCATCGTGCTGATCGTGATGGTCGTCGGATGTGGGCTGGCCGCCTGGTTCCTTCTGCGCGGCTACAAACGGGACGACTGAGACCCCGCGGAAGGTTCCCGGCCCGGCACAGCCGAACTCCCCAACGGCGGAGTCGGAGTGATGCGGGAGAGGGCACCCGCTTACGATGTGCGGAGTCTTTACCCCGCCCACATCGTCCCCATCGGATAGGTCCTGCTGAAGATGAGCTTCCACAGCACCGCTGCCCAGTTGGTCACACTTGCCGCCGAGGGCGAGGAGCACGGTGGCAACCACGAGAGCCTGAACCCCCTGTTCGTCGGCGGTGGAGCCTTTCTCGCCCTTCTGCTGCTGCTGTGGATCACCACCCGTTTCAACCGGGACCGCTGACGGCCGCGCGACAGAGCCCGCCGTCCGGGCCGGTAGGGTCTGCACGCATGGGAGAGCAGGACATGCCTACCGGTCCGGCGGGCGTCGTGGCACACGACGCACGGCGTGGCACGGGCAACGGACCGTCGAACCCGGGCAAGCGCCGCCTCGGTGTCATGGGCGGAACGTTCGACCCGATCCATCACGGACACCTCGTGGCCGCCAGTGAGGTCGCCGCGCGGTTCCACCTCGACGAGGTGGTGTTCGTACCGACCGGACAGCCGTGGCAGAAGACCGACCGCAAGGTCTCGCCCGCCGAGGACCGCTATCTGATGACGGTCATCTCGACCGCCGAGAACCCGCAGTTCTCCGTGAGCCGCATCGACATCGACCGCGGCGGTCCGACCTACACCACGGACACGCTGCGCGATCTGCGCATGCTCAACCCCGACACGGATCTCTTCTTCATCACCGGCGCCGACGCGCTCGGCCAGATCCTCACCTGGCGCGACCACGACGAGCTGTTCTCCCTCGCGCACTTCATCGGGGTCACCCGGCCCGGCCACATACTGACCGACACCGGTCTGCCCGAGGGCGGTGTCTCGCTCGTCGAGGTCCCCGCGCTCGCCATCTCGTCCACGGACTGCCGGGTCCGGGTCGCGAAGGGTGACCCGGTCTGGTACCTGGTGCCGGACGGTGTGGTGCGCTACATCGACAAGCGTGAGCTGTACCGCGGCGAGTGAGCCGAGAGGGGCACCGGTGAACGACCGATACGACGCTGGGTACGGAGGCGACCAGTACGAACTCGTCGGCTACGACGAGTTCGGGCAGCCCGTGTACCGGCAGGTGCCGCAGCCGGGGCAGTCTCCGCAACACCCTCAGTACGCTGCGCAACAGGACGAGTACGGCTCGTACGACCCCTACGGCGGCCAGGCCCAGGGCCAGGCGCAGGGACAGGCGCAGGGACAGGTCCCGGGGCAGGCGCCCGCGCAGGACTACGGGCAGCAGGAGTACGGCCGGGACTACAGCCAGGACTACGGTCAGCAGGGGTACGGGCAGGGCTACGGCTACGACCCGTACGCGGCGGGGCAGCAGACAGGACATCAGGCTGGGCAGCAGGCGGGTCAGCACCAGGCGGCGCCCGTGGTGTCCTATGACACCGGTCAGCAGCAACCTGTGGCGCCCCATGACACCGGACGGCAGCAGCCCCAGGCCGCCGGGCAGACCGCGTACATCCCCCAGCAGGCGGGCCCCGCGAAGGACCCGGCCCCCGCGTCCGCCCCCGTGACCCCGGAGGGCGACGAGCGGGCGGGTGAACCCGACTACCGCACCGAGCAGTTCGCGTTCGTCGAGGAGCAGCCCGAGCAGTCCGAGGACGTCATCGACTGGCTCAAGTTCACCGAGAACCGCACCGAGCGGCGCGAGGAGGCCAAGCGCCGCGCGCGCGGCCGGGTGGTCGCCCTCGTCGTCGTCCTCGCGCTGGTCGTGGTGGGCGGGGCGGGCTATCTCTGGTTCGCCGGGAAGCTGCCCGGGTCCTCGTCGGACGAGAAGGACGGCACGACCACCGCGGCGGGCGCGCAGAAGCGCGACGTGATCGTCGTCCATCTGCACAACACCAAGGGCAGCGGCACCTCGACGGCCCTGCTCGTCAACAACACCACCACGAAGCAGGGCACCACGGTCCTGCTGCCCAACTCCCTGGCCCTGACGGACGACGACGGCGGCGCGACCACCCTGTCCAAGTCCGTCGACGACGACGGTTCCTCCGGGACGCGCGACGAACTCGACACCGTCCTCGGCACGGACATCGAGGGCACCTGGCGCCTCGACACCCCGTACCTGAACAACCTGGTCGAGCTCGTCGGCAACATCGACATCGACACCGACGCGAACGTGCCGGACCCCGAGGCGAAGAAGAAGGGCGAGGCGCCCCTCGTCAAGAAGGGCGAGCAGCAGACGCTCAGCGGCAAGATGGCCGTCGCGTACGCCACGTACCGCGCCTCCGGGGAGGCGCAGAACGCGCAGCTGCAGCGGTTCGGGCAGGTCATGCAGGGCGTGCTGCGCAAGCTGTCGTCCGACGAGCAGGCCGCCACGACCACCGTGCAGACGCTCGCGCAGATCCTCGACCCCTCGCTCACCGACAAGGACCTGGGCGCGTTCCTCGCCCAGCTCGCGGACCGCGCCAAGGAGGGCGACTTCAAGACCGCCCTGCTGCCCGTCCAGAGCGACGGCAGGCTCAGCGCGCAGGCCAGCGACAGCGTGGTCAAGGACGTGCTCGGAGGCGCCGCCAGGAGCCCCGAGAAGGGCGCCGCCGTCCAGGTCGGCATCCGCAACGCCACGGCCGACGAGGACGCCACGGAGAAGGCCAGGGTCGTGCTGCTCAACGGCGGCTACACCTTCGTCGACGGCGGCACGGCCGACACCGCCCAGGCGGTGTCCGAGGTCACCTACGCCGACGCCGCCAAGAAGGAGGACGCGGCCGAGGTCGCCAAGACGCTGGGCCTGCCGACGACCTCCGTGAAGAAGGGCAAGGTCACCTCCAACGCGGACGTGTCGGTGGTCCTGGGCCAGGACTACAAGGTGAGCGAATAACCCCGGGCGGACCGGCCCGCGGGCCTGCGGGGGATGCGCCCCACAGGGCC
>NZ_JBHWZP010000283.1:0-12249 GCF_042728395.1 Streptomyces sp. NPDC060205 | reverse complement strand
GGCGCCGTCGTCGCCTACCGCGCGGATTGGGTACCGCCGGGACGAAAAGCCAGGGCGCAGCCCCGTTTTTCAGGGGCGCGGGGAACTGCGCGGCCGGCCACGACGGCGCCGCACCCCACAACCGGACCCGAACCGAAACGGACCACGCCCCCACAGACGACAGCGCCATCGTCGCCCATCGCGCGGATTCCATGCCGCCGAGGACGAAAAGCCAGGGCGCAGCCCCGTTTTTCAGGGGCGCGGGGAACTGCGCGGCCAGCCACGACCGCGCCGCACCCTCCGACCGGGCCGGGGCCGAGACAGACCGCGTCTCTCAGACGCCGAACTCCGTGGGCGACAGCCCAAGCGCCGTGCACGCCTCACGAATCACGTACTGCTCGGACGCCTCGAAGTGCCCGTCCGCGCCCGCGACCACCATGCCGGTCTGGACGACCGCGCGGGCCTCCGTCGGCTTCTTGGCCGCCTTCGCGATGTCCCGCAGCGCCTCGGCCTTGCCCTGCTCGAAGTTGGCCGTGAGCCGGTCCACGTGCTGGTTGAAGCGCTGCCGCAGCTGCTCCGCGGGGAAGTTCTGCAGCACCTCGTTCGAGGCGATCAGCTCCTCCACGCGCTGCCGCTCCGCCGGGTCGACCCGCCCGTCGGCCGCGGCCACCAGCGCGCACATCGCCATGCTGGCGTCCCGGTACGAGCCGCTCTTCAGCTCTGCCTTCGCCGACGCGAGCTGGGACTTGAACAGCCCGAGCAGCTGAGCCTTCGAGCCGCCGGAGGAGGACGAGCCGGACGCGTGGCCACCGTGCTGCCCCTGCCCCGTCCCTCCCCCGCCGCTCCGGGACTGCTGGAGGTTCTTCGCCTGCTCCTTGAGCCGGTCGAACATCGCCACTACTGCCACCTCGGCTTCTGCTGTTACCTGTACGCGGTCGATTCCCGTACGCGGTCCGTCAGATGAACGGCTGCCACGTCCGGAGAGGTTCCCGATTGGCAAAGGTAACGTAAAGAGATCATGTGCAGGGCCGAGATGACCGAACCCGGCCTATCCCACGGGCGCCAGCGCCGTCGTACGGCCTCCCAGCGCGACGGAGAACTGGTCCGTGACCTGCGCCAGGGCCTCCGCCGCCCCGGGCGCGACGGTCAGACCGCCGTCGTCCGCGGCGGTGATGTCCTTGTCGAGCGTGAACCAGCCCTGGACGATGTGCGCGGCACCCATGGAGCTCAGGACCGGCCGCAGCGCGTAGTCGATGGCCAGGACGTGGGCCGTGCTGCCGCCGGTGGCGAGCGGCAGGACCGTCTTGCCGGCCAGCGCGTACTGCGGGAGCAGGTCGAGGAGCGACTTCAGCAGCCCCGAGTAGGCGGCCTTGTAGACGGGGGTGCCGATCACCACGCCGTCCACCTGCTCGAACAGTGCCGTGGCCTCGACGACGGCCGGGTGCCGGAAGTCGGCGCCGAGCAGCGCTTCGGCGGGCAGGGTGCGTACCTCCAGGGAGATGACGTCGTGCCCCTGGTCCCGTAGCCGGTCGTCCAGGTGGCGCAGGAGTCGCGTGGTGCGGGAGGTGGCCGAAGGGCTTCCGGAGACGGACAGGATCGCGGCCATGAGGGGACCTTTCAGGGTTCGGGGTTCGGAGGTGGCACGTGCGGGGCGGGGCCCGCTCACCAGTCGCTGGTCTCCACGGCGATCAGGGGCACCAGTTCGTTGCGCAGGGTCTCCAGGAAGGTGACGGTCTCGGCCGCCACTGAGCGGTGCTGCAGATCGTTCAGCACGTCGTGATGGCCGCCCCGGACGGTGGACAGCCGGGCGCGGGGCAGGGACTTGGCCATGCGGACGAGCGCGTCGTGGTCCGCGAGCGGATCGGCGTCGCCGACGAGGATCAGCGCGGGCACGTCGGCCTCGCTGCCGTAGGCCGCCGCGAGCAGGGCCTCCGGCACCGGCTCGCCGAGTGCGCCGCGGCGTACCTGGGTGTCGTCCGTGAGCCGGCCCCGGTGGGCGGGGCAGGACGTGCGTACGTCGAGTTCGTCGTCCCAGCTGCCGGCGGCGTCGACGGCACCGGTCGCGTGGGCCGGGAGCCCGGCGAGGACGACGGCGTCCGGTCGCAGGCCGGCCGGGGTGTCGCCCGCGGCGACGAGCGCGGCGACGGCGAGGGCCCCGGTGTCCGCGCCGACGAGCACGACCGGGCGGACGATCCCGTCCTCGGTCCCGTCCTCCCCCGCGGTCCCGTCCGCGGCGGCGGTCAACCGGGCTCCGAAGTCGGCGAGTTGGCCGTCCAGGTCGTCGGCGTCGATGTCCGGGGCGTCGACGACGCGCACGCGGTAGGCGTCGGCGGCGAGCCGCCTGCCCAGCCGGGTGTAGGTCTCGCGGGTCTCTCCCCTGCCGGGTACCACGATGACGGTGCCGCGCGTGCGCAGGCCCTCGGGGGCGTGGTGGTCGCTGTATTCGGTCATGTCAGACTCCTGCGAGTGCGGGCTCGGTCGCGGGCTGCCAGCCCAGGGCGGGTGCCACCTCGGTCGCGATGAGTTCGAGGGCGCGGATGGCGGTGTCGTGGTCTAGGACGGCGGGGTTGAACTGGGTGATGAGGTCGGTCGCGAGGGGCAGTACCTTCTCCTGCCGCAGCTCGGCGACGATCTCCTCGGTGGAGCCGTGGAAGCAGTGGAAGCGGCGCAGCGCCTCCTCCGGAGTCAGGCCCTTGGGGAAGGCGCCGCTCCCGGCCATGCGCAGCGCCGCCCGGTGCACGTCGTCGCCGATGTGCGCGAGGGCCGTGCGCCGGTCCTTGGCCGGGAAGACGAACCGGGAGAGCCCGATCCGCGGGCGGCGCGGCCGGTCCCACGCGTCCAGGTACGCGTCGGCCCAGGGCCGCTGGATCTCGTCGGTGGGCGCGTCGAATCCGTAGGCCGCCCGGTTGAGCAGCAGGTTCGAACCGCCGACCGCGGCGTGCTGTGCGCCGGGCCCGCTGAAGACGCCCTGCCAGATCCGGTCGGAGAAGTCCCCGGGCGCGGGCTGGATGCGGAATCCGGGTGCACGCACCTCCTCGCCGGCCAGGGCCGTGCGCAGCACGTTCAGGTTCTCGGTGGTCAACTCCCGCTTGCGGGCGGGGTCCCGGCCGAAGGCCGCGTACTCCAACTCGCTGTAGCCGCTGCCCACACCGACCTCGACCCGGCCGCCGCTGAGCGTGTCGACGACGGCGACGTCCTCGGCGAGGCGGACCGGGTCCTCCAGCGGCAGGACGGTGATGGCCGTACCGAGGCGGATGCGGGTGGTCCGTGCCGCGGCGTGCGCGAGGAACGTCCAGGGCGAGGAGAGGCCGCCGCCGCTGCCGGGGACGTGGTGCTGGGCGACCCAGCCGACGTCGAAGCCGAGTTCGTCGGCGGCGACGAAGAGTTCGGTGGCATCGCGGTAGGTCCGGGCCAGGTCGGTGCCCCGCCCTTGGACGTGGGTGAGGAAGCCGAGTCTGAAGCGCGGTGTCGCGGTGGTGGTCATGAAGTGCTCGCCTTTCGAAGTCGCTTGAAGCAGCGCCGAGTTGCCGAGCGGCTCACGGTCTGGCTCACCGTGCGGCTCCGCGTCCGGCTCCGGGTCCGGGAGCGCTGCCGGCTCCGCCGACCGTGACGAGTCCCGGGCGGCCGGCGTCGTCGGGGTCGGTCTCCCGGTCACCGCCGGCCCCCAGCACCCGGTCGAGGACGGCTGCGGCGCCTGTGCCGGGGAGTGCGGTGCCGCGCCAGGCGACATGCTGGTCGGGGCGTACGAGGACGTTGCCGGTGCCGTAGACCGCGCGGGCCTCGGGGTGGGTCAGGTGGATCACGGCGAAGGGCAGCGCCCGTGCCGCGGCCTCCGCGACGAAGGCCTGCTCGACGTCACGGTCCTCGGTGAGTACGAGCAGGGACAGTGAGACACCGATGCGGTCGTGGAGTGTGCCGCCGTACGGGTCGACGTGTCCGTCGGGGGCGCGGTGGCCCGGTCGCGGGTCGTCCTCGTAGACGTCCGCACGCCAGCGGGGTTCGGCGTCGAGCTGACCGGGTTCGTACCAGATCGCGCTCGACGCGTCGTAACGCTCGTCGAAGGTGACGCCCGCCGCGGGGTCCCGGTCCCTGCCGAGCCGTTCGCCGATCTCCTGCCGGCGCCGTACGGCCTCCGGGCCGAGGTCGGCGTCGTCGGGGATGCCGCCGCGGCGGATCTCCGCGAGGGTCGACTGGGTACGGCGGGCCCGCTGGAGGGAGTGGTCGGCGATCCGCCAGTTGTGCCGGCGGCGCTCCTCGTCGTAGGAGTCGAGCAGCGTCCGCGGCGCGTGGCCGCCGATCACCGCGGCGAGTTTCCAGCCGAGGTTGACCACGTCCCCGAAGCCCTCGCCGAGGTTGCCGCCGGGGGTACGGACGTGGGCGGCGTCGCCGGCCAGCAGGACCCGGCCGCGGTGGAACGTCTCGGCGATCCGAGTGGCGTGGTAGAAGGTCGTCGCCGAGACCAGTTCGAGGTCCAGGTCGAACCCGAACGCGGCCCGGCCGATCTCCAGCAGCTCGTCCTCGGTGGGCTCGTGGTCGAGCGGGTACGGTCCGGCGTAGACGCGCCATTCACGGGTGCTCACCGCCGCCAGGAACCCGGACGCCTTCGCGTTGACGACGATGTTGCTGCCGCTCGGCGCCGCTCCGACCCGGTCGCTGATGTCGCCGGTCCGGACGATGAGCCGCAGCCGCTTCTCCGTGGCGTGCTCGCCCTCGCGGTCGATGCCCGCCAGCCGTCGGGTGGTACTGCTCCCGCCGTCGGTGCCCAGGACATAGGCGGCGCGGACGGTGCGCCGCTCGCCCCCGCTCACCCCACCGGTCTCGTCGCCGTCCACGCCCACGACCTCGGCGTCGATGCCGTCGGCGTGCTCGCGAAGAGCCCGCAGCTCCCAGCCGCCCGCGACGCTCACGCCCTGTTCTCTCAGCCGGTCGAGGAAGACCTGCTGGAGCACGGTCTGCGGCCGCCGCAGGGCTTCTTCCGACGCGTACGAGGTCGTGGGGCGCCGGGAGTTGAAGGACGGGCGCGGCTGCGGGACGAGTTCGTGTCCGGCCAGGGAGGTGACCAGTCTGGTGCCCTGGTTCCACTCCGGTGGGTAGGTCCAGGCGTCGCGGATGCGCTGGAGCAGCCCCCAGCGCCGGAAGTGTTCCACCACGCGCGGGGTGTGTCCCATCGCTCCGGCCCGTACCAGGGTCGCGGTGCGGGCGCGGTCCACGACGGCGACCCGGACACCGCGTCCGGCCAGTTCGACCGCGGCGGAGAGGCCGACGGGGCCCGCGCCGACGATCAGCACGTCCACGGTGTCCGGCGGGGTGGCGGCCGGGAACCGTACCGTGTGGACGTCACGCCCGCCCGTCACCGACAGTTCGCTCATGTCCCTGTCCTCAGTCGTCCGCGAGGCCGGGCTCGCGGGTGTTGCGGTTGGCGGGGACCGGCAGGCCGAGGTTGCCGCGCAGGGTGTCGGCCGCGTACTCGGTGCGGAACAGTCCGCGCTTCTGCAGGATCGGGACGACGCCGTCGACGAAGAGTTCCAGGTCGGCGTTGTTGCGGAAGGCGAGGTTGATGCCGTCGAAGGTGCCGGCGTCGAACCACTTCTCGATGGTGTCGGCCACGGTCCCCGGCGCCCCGACGAACGGCGAACGGCGGAACTCGCTGACGGACTCCGCCACTTGACGCAGGGTGAGGTTCTCCGCCTTCGCCCGCTCGATCAGCTTGGACGCGCCGGTGCGGCCGCCCTTCTCGGCGAGGTGCGCCACGTCCGGGAACGGCGCGTCCAGGTCGTGCGCGCTGAAGTCGTACGCGCCGAAGGAGCGGCCGAGGAGGGCGAGGTTGCCCTTGAAGTCGTTGTCCTCCTCGAAGATCTCCCGCTCGCGGCGCAGGGCGGCCTCGTCGGTGGCGGCGACGATCGGTCCGCCGTGGATGAAGATCTTGATGTGCTCGGGGTCGCGGCCGTACGAGGCGGTGCGCTTCTTGATGTCGGCGTAGTAGTCCTGCGCCTGCTGCAGTGAGCCGCCGGGCGCGTAGATGCCCTCGGCGACCTGCGCGGCGAGGTCGCGGCCCTCCTCGGAGACGCCGGCCTGGAAGATGACCGGCTGGCCCTGCGGCGAGCGGGAGAGGTTGAGCGGCCCGGCGACCTTGAAGTGCTCGCCCTCGTGGTCGAGTGCGTGCAGCTTGGCGGGATCGAGGAAGATGTCCCGCTCGACGTCGGCGGGGAACGCGTCGTCCTCGTACGAGTCCCACAGGCCGCGGGCGACCTTGACGAACTCCAGCGCCCTGCCGTAGCGGGTCGTGTAGTCGAGGTGCTCGTCGAGGCCGTAGTTGCGGGACGTACCGGTGTCGAAGCTGGTCACCACGTTCCAGCCGGCCCGGCCGCCGCTGATGTGGTCGAGGGAGGCGAACCGGCGGGCGAGGTTGAAGGGCGAGTTGTACGTCGAACTCGCCGTGCCGACCAGGCCGATGTGCCGGGTGTGGGTGGCGACCGCCGACAGCAGGGTGAGTGGTTCGAGCCGGTTGAGATAGTGCGAGGGGTAGGTCGCGTTGATGAACTGGCTGTCGACGACGAACAGGGCGTCGAACAGGGCGTGTTCGGCCGCCTGCGCCTGCTTGATGTAGTAGTTGATGTCGATGCTGGCGTTCTTCGCGACGCTCGGGTCCTTCCACAGACCGTGCTGGCCGGGGCCGCCGACGCCGTAGGGGTGCAGGGCGAGGTGGATCGTGCGGGGCATGCGGATTCCTCTCGGTGGTGCGGAAGTTGAAGGGTGCAGGGGTTCGCGGGCGCACCGGGGTGCGTGAGCTCAAGCGTGCAGCAGCGCGCGGAGCCGGTCGCGTTCGGCGCGGTCGGCCGAGGCGCTGCGCAGGGTGGGCGCGGAGCCGACGAGCAGCCGGGTGTAGACGTGCCGGGGGGCGGTGATGACCTCGCGGGCCGCGCCGACCTCGACGAGTTCGCCCTGGTAGAGCACGGCGATGCGGTCGGCGACGCCGGCGACGGACCCCAGGTCGTGGGAGATGAAGACGAGGGCCACGCCCGCCGCGCGCAGGTCCTTGAGGATCTGCAGGATCTGTACGCGGTTGGCGGAGTCGAGGGCGCTGACCGGCTCGTCGAGGATGACCAGCTTCGGCTCGGTGACCAGTGCCCGGGCCACCGCGACCCGCTGGCGCTGACCGCCGGACAGCTCCCCGGGCAGCCGGTCGAGCAGGTCCTCGGAGAGCTGGACGCGGGCGAGGAAGGTACGCGCCCGTTCGGCTGCTTCCTGTCGTGCGACGCCCTGGATGAGCAGCGGCTCGATGAGGGAGTCCTCGATGGTGAGGTCGGGGTCGAGGCTGCGCAGCGGGTCCTGGAAGACGTACTGGACGACGCCGCGGCGGCGCAGCCTGCGCCACTGGCGGCTGCCGTACGCTCCGACGTCCTCGCCGCCGATGACGATCCGGCCCGCGGAGGCGCGTACCAGGCCCAGGACCGTGCGGGCGAAGGTGGACTTGCCCGATCCCGTCTCGCCGATGATGCCGACGGTTTCCCCGGGGGCGACGCTCAGCGATACGCCGTGCAGGGCGCGGCGGCGCTGCCTGCGGGGCCCGTAGTGCACGTCGAGGCCGGTGACCTCCAGGACGGCCTGTCCGTCCGCCCCCGCGTCGGCGGGCGGCTGTTCCTGCGCTTGCTCGGTGGTCACGAGGTCTCCTGCGGCGTGAGCGGCGTGAGGAACTTCTCCAGGCCGTACTGGTCGTGCTCGGCGATGAGCAGCCGGGTGTACTCGTGGCGTGGACGGTGGAGTACGTCGCTCGTCGGGCCCTGTTCGACCACCTCGCCCTCCCGCATGACGAGGACCTCGTCGCACAGCTGGGCCACGACGGCGAGGTCGTGGGAGACGACCACCAGGGCGAGCCCGGCCTGTTCGCGCAGTTCGGCGAGGAGGTCGAGGATCTCGGCCTGGACCGTGACGTCGAGGGCGGTCGTCGCCTCGTCGGCGATGAGGATCTGCGGGTCGGCGGCTATCGCCGCGGCGATCAGGACGCGCTGGAGCATGCCGCCGGACAGTTCGTGCGTGTACTGGCCGTAGACCAGTTCGGGGTCGCGCAGTTGGACGGCCTGGAGCAGTTCGACGGCACGATGGCGTGCCTCGCGACGCTTCAGTCCTTGCTTGACCCGGATGACCTCGGCGATCTGCGCGCCCACCCGGATCGAGGGGTTGAGGTAGGACGCCGGGTCCTGGAAGACCGCGCTGATCGTGGCGCCCCGCAGGGCCGTCCACTGCTGCGGGGTCAGGGTCGCGATGTCGGTGCCGGCGATCTCGATGGAGCCGGCGGAGACCTCGAAGTGCGGGGGCAGGATGCCCAGGGTGGCCCGGCAGGTGAGGGTCTTGCCGCTGCCGGACTCGCCGACGATGCCGACCGTTTTCCCCGGGGTGAGTTCGAAGCTCACGCCGTGGACGATCTCGCGGTCGGTGACCCGGTCGCTGATGCGCACACCGCGCACGGCGAGCACGGGTGCGGCGGTCGCGACCGCCGTGGAAGGCTCACCGACGGGCTCGGCGGCGGGCTCGGCGGCACTCAGGGTCGTGCCGGGGGCGGCCTTCGCGGACAGCGTGGTCATCACGCACCTCCGGTGGATACGGGGTCGGGCTTGCCGAGGCGATTGGCGCGCGCCTTGCGGGTGTTGACGAAGGCCCGGCCCGCTTCGCCGGAGACGTCGCGGATCGCGTCGGCGAGCAGGTTGCTGGCCCAGACGGTGATCATGATCAGCACCGCGGGGGCGAGGGGTGCCCACGGCTGGTAGCTGAGGTAGCCGAGGTCGGAGGCGAGCAGCCCGCCCCAGGTGGGTGCGGGCGGCTGCACGCCGATGCCCAGGAAGGTGAGGCTGGAGACGATGATGAAGCCGACGCCGATGGTCTGGGCGAGCGCGACGGCGATCGGCGGGAGCACCTTGACCCACACGTGGCGGCGGACGATCCAGCCGGTCGAGGCACCCGCGACGAGCGCGGCCTCCACGTACGGCGAGCGGGCGACGGCCAGGGTGGCGGCGCGGGCCACCCGGTAGAAGAGCGGGGAGACCAGGGCTCCGGTGACGAGCATGGCCTGGGTGATGCCGTTGCCCAGGAGCGCGATGACGGCGACCGCGAACAGCAGGAACGGCAGGGCGACCAGGGTGTCGGCCAGCCGCAGGGTGAGCCATTCGAAGGTCCGGCCGAGGTAGACCGACAGGATGCCCGGGATCGCGCCGACGACCAGGGCCATCACGGCGACTTCGAGGGAGCCGAGGACACTGACGCGTGAGCCGTCCAGGAGGCGGCTGAAGGTGTCCCGGCCGAGGTAGTCGGTGCCGAGCCAGTGGGATCCGGAGGCGGCGGCGAGGGTGTTGTCGCTGGTGGCCAGGGGGTTCTGCGGGGCGAGCAGCGGGCCGAGGACCGCCAGCAGCGCGATCAGGGTGAGGATGACCACGGCGATCCGGCCGGAGGTCAGGGTCAGGACGCGGCGCACCATGCTCATACCCCCCGCTGGGATGCCGGTGTGACACGTGCCAGCACCAGGTTGACGATCAGGTTGAAGAGGACGACCAGGACGATCGACACGACGAGGACTCCCTGTACGGCCGGTACGTCGCCGGCCTGGGCGGAGTCGTTGGCGAACCGGCCGAAGCCCTGCAGACCGAAGATCCACTCGGTGACGACGGAGGCGCCGACCAGTGCGGGGAACTTCAGGCCGAGGGTGGCCAGGGCCGGGCCGATGCCGTTGCGGAGCACATGGCCGAGGAAGATCCGACGGGGACTCAGGCCCCGTACGACCGCGCCCGTCACGTAGTTCTCGCGGTACGCGGCGACGAGAGAGCCGCGGAGCTGGCGGGCCACGTCCGCGACCACGTCGAAGCTGAGCGCGAGCGCCGGGAGCGTGATGTGCGCGAGCCAGGGGCCGAATCCCTGTTCCGCGGGGATGTAGCCGGCGGAGGGGAACAGGTGCAGTCCCACGGCGAAGACCGCGACCAGCACGATGCCGACGACGAACGCGGGCATCACCGAGATCAGGGTGACGAAGCCGGTGATGGCCCGGTCGATCCAGGTGGTGCGCTTGAGCGCCGCGAGCGTGCCGAGGGTGAAGCCGAGGACGACACCGATGATCAGCGCGAACGTGGCGACGGACAGGCTCACTCCGAGGCCCAGGCCGATGAGCGTGGAGATGTCGGCGCCGTTGGTCCAGCTGGTGCCGAGCTGTCCGTGCAGGACGCCGGTGAACCAGTCCCAGTACTGGACCAGGAACGGCCGGTCGAGACCCCACTGGGCCTCGACCCGCGCGATGGCCTCGGGGGTCGCCTCCTCGCCGAGCTGGATCCTCGCCGGGCTGAGTCCGCTCATCGACCGCAGTGCGAAGGTCACGAAGGTCGCGACCAGGAAGACGGGTACGAAGATCGCGACCGACCGGGCCAGGGTGACCAGGAGGCGGCCGAGCGTGTGCCGCACCCTGGTCCCGACGACCCCGCGACGGCGGGCAGGCGGGGCCTGTTCCGCGGTCGTCGTCATGGGCTTGCCCCTCTCTTGTGGTGGGTTGTCCGGTGGGACGGGTGTCAGCTGCCGGAGATGGTCACGCCGGTCCAGTCGATGTGCGCCGGGTTCTTCGGCAGGTCAGAGATCGACTTGCTCTTGGCGATGAGGTTGGGCTGGGAGTAGGTGAAGACCAGCGCCTTGCTCGCAAGGCCCGCCCGGGTCGCCGCCTGGAGCACCTGCGTGTAGTCGGGGGCGTCCAGCGGGGTCTTGCGCACCTTGGCGATGGCCGCCTCGAAGCCGTCCGGCTCGTACGGCGTGCTGAGGTTCAGCGGGCCGTTGGGGCCGAAGTGGGCGGTGAGGGTCTGTGCCGCGGAGTCCCGGCCGGTGGTCCCGTACAGCGAGAAGGTCAGGTCCTTCGCGAAGAACGGGGTGGCCCAGTTCTTGTCGATCTTGATGGTGACCTTGATGCCGACCTCGGCCAGCTGCGACTGGACGATCTCCGCCTGTGGGTCCTCCGCCGGGATGACCAGGTTCAGCTTGATGTCACCGGACTTGTAGCCCGCCTCGGCCAGGAGCTTCTTCGACTTCGCCGGGTCGTAGGGGTAGGCGTTCTCCGACTTGGGGTCGTAGGCCTCGTACCCCTTCGGGAACGGCTGGTCGGTCACCTCGCCGTAGCCGAAGGTCAGCTTGTCGACGAACTCCTTGCGGTTGACCGCGTGGCGTACGGCGTCGACGACCTTGTCGTTGTCGAAGGGCGCCTTGTTGACGTTGAGGCTGAGGTTGGAGGCGTTGAAGCCCGGCTGCACGAAGACGTCGAGGCCGGCCTTCTTGGCGGCGGACGCCTGACTCGGGTCCAGGTCGGCGAAGTTGTAGACACCGGTCTGCAGTCCGGAGACGACCGTGGAGGCGTCGGGCGCGGAGGTCAGCTCGACGTTGTCGATGTGGATGTTCTTCGCGTCCCAGTAGTCCGGGTTCTTCTTCAGGAGCGC
Organism: Streptomyces sp. NPDC060205; assembly: GCF_042728395.1. Classification (NCBI taxonomy): domain Bacteria; kingdom Bacillati; phylum Actinomycetota; class Actinomycetes; order Kitasatosporales; family Streptomycetaceae; genus Streptomyces; species Streptomyces sp. NPDC060205. Next base: position 817 of record NZ_JBHWZP010000283.1, on the reverse strand, counting down.
CTTGGTGCCCGGGATGACCTGGGTGACGACGAACGGGCCCGCGCCGACCGGGTTCTGGTCCAGCTTCTCGGGGTTCTTGGCCGCCTTGGGGCTGGCGATCTGCAGTACGCGCTGGCCGAGCAGCTGGGGGATCTGGTAGTCGACCTGGCTGAGGTGCAGGACGGCGTCGAGGCCGTCGGCGTCCACCGACTTGATGGAGGTCAGGTCGCCGAAGAGCGCCGAGTTCTTCTGCTTCTGGGCCCGCTCGATGGCCGCCTTGACCGCGGCGGCGTCGACGGGCTCGCCGTCGCTGAACTTCAGTCCGGAGCGCAGATGGAAGGTGATCTCGTCACCCTTGTCGTTGTACTCCCAGCTCTTGGCGAGGTCGGGGACGGCCTTGCCGCTCTCGTCCGTACGGGTCAACGAGGCGTAGGCGAGGGCGAGTTCGCGGAACTGGGCGCCGCTGCCGCCGACGACCGGGTCCCAGTGGGTCGGGAAGTACGAGGAGGTCCACTTCAGCGTGGAGGAGCCGCCGCCCGAGGCGGCGGAGTCACCGCCGCAGGCGGCCAGCACGGGAGTGAGCACGGCGACGAAGGCGGTGCCGAGGGCTGCGGCCCGCAGGCGGCCTGCCCCGCGGGACGAACGGCGGTCCGCTCCGGGGCGGCGGGTGATGAGGTGAGCGGGCATCTCGTTCTTCCTTTGGCGGGCTCCGGCCGGGGCCGGGGCAGAAGGAGCAAGGCAGGAGGACAGGACCCCTGTGCATGCGGAACGTCGACTCGGAACGGACCCCGGACGGGTGACTCGGCCCCGGATCGGGTGACACGGACATGCCGGGGAG